>NZ_CP059183.1:335000-594902 GCF_014251275.1 Blattabacterium cuenoti | reverse complement strand
AAAATTAAAATTTTAAAACCGAATATGTTATACAATATAAAATATAACAAACAAAAGGAAACAAAAATATAAAAAGATAAATTTATTGATAACTATCGATTATATTTATATTTAAATATAAAAGTATAATATGAGTGTATTTCATAATATAAAAGAATGGAGTAACATTACAATTATTATAATTGGAAAGATATTATTTTTTACAATATTATTATTGTTTATAGAATTTTCTTTTAGTAAAGTTGTACGTTTTATAGGAAGTAAAATTGTAAATTTTACAAATTTTGTATGGGATGATGTTTTATATGAACATAAGGTTTTTGATAGTTTTTCTCATTTTTTCTCATGGTCAATTGGATATATTTTAATAAAACCATGTTTTAAAAATTATTATGTAATAATTTTTTATTTAGAAAAAATATTTGATATATTATTCGTTCTAATAAGTTTGCAATTTTTGATAAGAATAATTAATTCTATAATTAGAATTGCTACTAGTGAAAATAGTCATCATACTTTAGCTATACGTTCTTTTTCACAGTTATTGAAAATAATATCAATTATATTTTGTATTTTAGTTATAATTGCTATTTTAACAAAAAATGATCTAGTTAGTGTTTTAACAAGTTTAGGTGCAATAACTGCTATTGTGATATTAGTATTTAGAGATATTATACTTGGATTTGTTTCTGGTGTACAGATGGCATCTACAAAAATGATTAAAGTTGGGGACTGGATTGGAATAAAGAAATATAATATAGAAGGAACTGTTTTGGAAATTGATTTAAGTTCTGCAAAAATAGAAAATTTTGATAAAACCATAACAAGTATTCCTACTTATGATCTAGTTTCAACTGCTGTAACTAATTTTGAAGTAATGCGTCAGAAAAACATACGAAGAATTAAAAGATCAATATTATTTAATATACAATCTTTTCATTTTTGTAATTCTGAAAAACTAAAAAAATTAAAACATATTTACCTAATTAAAAACTATATTAATAAAAAACAACAAGAAGAAAATGTAGAGTATAATATGAATCTTAATGGAAAAAGATTAACAAATATTGGTTTATTTCGTAAATATGCATTAGAATATTTACATAAACATCCAAATATTTCTCAAACAGAAACTTTAATGGTTAGACATTTGGAACCTACTCCTTATGGTTTACCTGTAGAATTATACTGTTTTGCAAAAACTTCTGAATCTATTAATTATGAAGAAATACAAGCAAATGTATTTGATCATTTACTAACAGCAGCAAAAGAATTCAATTTAGAAGTTTCCCAAGTTTTTGCTAAAAAAGAATTAAAATGGTAAAATTAAGTATTAATTTAAATAAAATTGCAAATTTTATAACTTAAATAAGTGGCCAGATTTTTTACAAAAAATTGCTAATAATGTTTATATATTTTTAGTAAATTGGTTTACAATTAATTATAGGCCTTATAAATATGTAATTACATATCAAGTTACTTTAGTACAATTATGAATATAATGCTATTACTTATTCTTATGGATTTAATCTAAAATATTATTTTTATTTTATATTTATAAATATAATATAAAATGTAAAGGAAAAGTGAGGATAAGTGATAAGTATTCTACAGGATATGGTAATAAAACGTTTATTATAAATATTTATATAAAAAAAAATGTAAAAAAATTAGCAAGTAAATACAATTAAAGAAAATTCCTATACTTGCTGAAGTAACAATAGTTTATTAATTGATTACTGATGTTTTATCTTTATACATGAGTTTAGAAAATATAATTAAAAGTTTTTTAAAAAAAATATAGTTGGGATTGGCATGTAAAAATATATAGATTTATGATATTATATTCTAAAATATTAGGATCAGGTTCTCCTGTTTTAGTTCTTCACGGATTATTTGGAAATGGTGATAACTGGAATTTTTTTGCGAGAAAATATTCTAACTATTACCAAATTCATTTATTAGATATTAGAAATCATGGTAAAAGTCCTTTTTCAGAAAAAATGAGTTTGGATATTATGTCAGAAGATATATTAAATTACATAAATTATTATAAATTACAGAATCCCATATTATTAGGGCATTCAATTGGGGGAAAAATTATTATGAAGTTTTCTGTTAAATTTCCTTATATACCTAAAAAAATTATTGTTGTAGATATTTCACCTATATATCATAAAAATAATAATAATAAAGAATTAATATCTATTTTAAAAAAAGTTGATTTTGATATTATTAAAACTAGAAAAGATTTAGATGCTTTTTTAAAGTTGTACATTTCTGATGTTAGAACTAGATTATTTATTTCTAAATCTACTGGTAAAAAAGAAAATGGAAAATTGTATTTTAAATTTTTTTTATTTGGTATTGATAATAATTATGATGATATAATTTATGAAGAAATAAAAAAAGGAACATACAATGGGCCAACTATTTTCATACGTGGAGAATATTCTAGATACCTTATTCTTGAAGATTATTGTAATATAAAAAAAATATTTCCAAAAGCAAAAATTTCTACAATAAAAAAATCTAATCATTGTATACATGTAGAAAACCCAATAGATTTTTATAAAGAAATAAACTTATTTTTGAAAAATAAAAAATAAAAACTTATAAATATGAAAAAAATACAAAATAATAAAACATAATTTTATGATTTTTGATTTTAATATTATTAAAAAACTTTATTATAATTTTGAATATAGGATTAATAAAATTAGATCTTATATTCATTATCCAATGACTTATTCAGAAAAAATTTTATATTCTCATCTTTTCAAAATTAGTGCTTTAGGGTTATATAATCTCAGTAATAGAAAAAGTGGAAGAAATAGATATTATATGGATTTTGTTCCAGATCGTATTGCAATGCAAGATGCTACGGCTCAAATGAGTTTATTACAATTTATGCAAACAAAAAAAACAAAATCTGTTATACCCAGTACAATACATTGTGATCATTTAATATATGCCGAAAATGGTAATGATATAGATTTATTAAATTCAATTAAAGTAAATAAAGAAATTTATGATTTTTTAAAATCAGCATCAAATAAATATGGAATAGGGTTTTGGGGGCCTGGTTCAGGAATTATTCATCAAGTAATTTTAGAAAATTATGCATTTCCTGGAGGAATGATTATAGGAACTGATTCACATACTCCAAATGCTGGAGGTTTAGGAATGTTAGCTATTGGAATAGGTGGTTCTGATGCAGCAGAGGTAATGTCTGGACATTTCTTTGAATTAAAACTTCCTAAAATAATTGGAGTTAACTTAAAAGGAAAAATGAGTGGGTGGACAACTCCAAAAGATGTAATATTAAAATTATCTGGAATACTGGGAGTTATGGGTGGAAATAATTCTATTATAGAATACTTTGGAGAAGGAGCTAATAGTATTCCATGTACAGGAAAATCAACTATATGCAATATGGGTGCAGAAGTAGGTGCTACTACATCATTGTTCCCTTATGATGTTCAAATGAAAAATTACTTAGACAATAATGGAAGAAAAGAAATATCTATTATGTCTGATAATATTAAAAATTCTCTTAGAGCAGATCCGGAAATTTATGAAAACCCACAAGATTATTATGATAAGGTAATTACAATAGATTTATCTAAATTAGAACCCTATATTAACGGACCTTTTTCCCCTGATAAAGCTATTCCTATATCAAAAGTAAAAGAAAAATTTATAAAATATGGTTGGCCAACTAAAATAGAAGTTGGATTAATTGGCTCTTGTACTAATTCTTCTTATGAAGATTTATCTAAATCTATATCAATAATTATACAAGCAAAAAAAAAGAAATTAAAAATCAATTCTGAATATTTAATTACTCCTGGTTCTAAAAAGGTTTTATATTTACTACAAAAAAAAGGTATTTTTTCAAATTTTTTGGATGTTGGGGGTAAAATATTATCTAATGCTTGTGGCCCTTGTATAGGTCAATGGAATAGAAAAATGAATATAAACAAAAAAAATACTATTATTCATTCTTTTAATAGAAATTTTTCAGCTAGAAATGATGGAAATCCAAAAACACATGCATTTATAGCATCTCCAGAAATTGTAACTGCTTTGGTGTTTTCCGGTAATATAACTTTTGATCCTAGAAAAGATTCATTAAAAAATGAAGAAGGAAAATATGTTAAATTTGATCCACCAAATTTAATAAAATTTCCTAATATTGAAAATATTGAACCAATAAAACTTGGATATTATTATCCATCAAAAATTGAAAAAAAATTATCTGTAATAATAAATAAAAAATCAGAAAGATTACAGATTTTAAAGTCATTTTCTCCGTGGAATGAAAAAGATTTGTATAATGCAATACTTTTGATAAAGGTTAAAGGAAAATGTACTACAGATCATATATCTATGGCTGGGCCTTGGTTGAGATATAGAGGCCATCTTGAAAAGATTTCAGAAAATTTACTAATAAGAGCTGTTAATGCATTTAACGAAAAAACTAATAATATAAAAAATGTTATAACAGGTCATTATGATACAGTATATAAAATAGCAAAATTTTATAAATCCAAAAATAAACATACTGTTATTGTAGGAGAAAATAATTATGGCGAAGGATCATCTAGAGAACATGCTGCTATGGAACCAAGATTTTTAGGAGTTTGTGTAGTCCTTGTTAAATCATTTTCTAGAATACATGAAACTAATTTAAAGAAACAAGGTATTTTAGCATTAACTTTTGTAAATCCAAGTGATTATGACAAAATTCAGGAAGAAGATTTTTTCAATTTTTATATAAAAGATATTCATCCAAATAAAAATATTATAGTTGATATTATTCATAAAAATGAAAAAAAAGAAAAAATAACAGTAAAACATTCTTATAGTGAAAGACAGATTAAGTGGTTTAAAGCTGGATCTTCTTTAAATTATATTAAAATTTATAAAAATCATAAAAAAAATATATGAAAATTATAAAAGGACTTATTTTATTAATTGTAATATTTTATAATAAGGGGATATCACCTTGGATAGGAAAATATTGTAGGTTTGTTCCATCTTGTTCGGAATATATTATGATATCTATAAAAAAATTGAATCTTTCTAAAGCTTTTTTTATGATTTTTAAAAGAATTATTAAATGTCATCCTTTTGGAAAATCAGGATACGATCCTATATAATAATATAATAACATAAAATAAATTATAAAAAATGTTATCATACATTGTTATTAATTGGAATCCTATTCAAAAATTAAAATTATGGGATGGATTTTATGTTCATATTTACAGTTTAATGTTTATAATTTCTTTTTTAATAGGATGGTACATAATGTTATTTTTTTTTTCTAAAGATAAAATAGATAAAAATTGTTTGTATACGTTATTTAGATATACTTTTTTTGGGACAATTTTAGGTGCAAGATTAGGCCAAATATTTTTTTATGATTTTACATATTTTTCTGATCATTGGATTGAAGCTATTCTTCCTATTAAAGAAAATAAAAATTATTATTTATTAGGATTTATAAAAGGATATGAATTTGTTGGGTATAGAGGTTTATCAAGTCATGGAGCTACTATTGGAATACTATTATCTAATTTAATTTATAGTAAAAATAAAAAAATATCTTTTTTTTGGTTATGTGATCGATTATCTATAGCTATTGCAATAGCTTCAGTTTTAATTAGATTAGGAAATTTTTTTAACTCTGAGGTAATTGGAATTCCATGTGATCCTACATTACCATGGGCCGTAAATTTTATTAAAATTAGTTCAGAATATGGAGATATTATACCTAGACATCCTACTCAAATATATGAATCTATAAGTTATTTAATAATTTTTTTATCTCTTATATTTTTATATAAAAAGAAAAAAAATTACAAAGGATATTTATTTGGTGTTTTTTTTATTTTAGTTTGGGGAACTCGTTTTTTATTAGAATTTGTAAAAGAACCTCAATATAATGAATTTATTCATATATCATTTTTTAATACTGGACAATTACTTAGTATTCCTTTTATAATATTTGGATTTTTTATTTTTTATTTATCAAATAAAAAAAAAACTATTATTAACAATGAAAATAATAAATAAGTTTATTATTTTTTTTTTTATTCTTATTTTTTTCTTCTGAAAGAAAAGAAAATTTTCCATATAAAATAGTTGATATAGGTAATATATTGGAAATTTATTTTATTAAACATGGAGAATTATATATGAGAAATAATAATATTATAATAAAAAAAATAGATATAGAATTTGCTAAAGAAGAAATAGAAAAAAAGAATGGACTTAAATATAGGTCTTTTTTAAAGTATAATAGAGGGTTGTTGTTTATATTCAACAATAAAAAGGAAATTAGAACAGTAAATATGGAAAATATGAGATTTCCTATTGATATTATTTATATAGATAAATTTAATACTGTAATTGGAATATACAAAAATGCTACTCCTATGAGGAAAATAAACGTAGAAAATTTAATTAAATTTAATGATATTAAATATGTATTAGAAGTAAATTCAGGAATGTCTGATAAATGGAAAATTAAAGAAGGATTAACAAAAATAAGTTATATTTTAAAAAATAATTAAAATATAATAAGTAATCATGTATTATTATTAATTTAAATTTATAATAAATTAAAGTTTAAAATATTATGATTTTTATATCTGATAAAGCTAGAAACAAATTAATTGATCTTATGCAAGAAGAAGGCCTGTTAAAAACAAGTTATTTTGTTAGAGTTGGAGTAAAAGATGGTGGATGTTCAGGAATGTCTTATGAGATTAAATTTGATAAAAATAAAAACAAAGAAGATAAAATGTTTCAATATAAAGAAGTAAAAATATTAATAGATAAAAATAGTATTCCTTATTTAGAAGGAATAACTTTGGAATATTCAGGTGGATTAAATGGGAGAGGATTTTACTTTGAAAATCCTAATGCTAAACGAACTTGTGGATGTGGAAAAAGTTTTTCTTTGTAAAAAAAAATGAAAAAAACAAATAATAAAAAAATATTAGAAAAATTTATAAGTTCTGAATATAAATATGGGTTTACAACAAAATTAGAATCAGATAAAATACCAGCTGGATTAGATGAAAAAGTAATTAGACAAATAACGGAAAAAAAAAATGAACCAAAATG
The DNA here is from genome assembly GCF_014251275.1 of Blattabacterium cuenoti. Taxonomy (GTDB): domain Bacteria; phylum Bacteroidota; class Bacteroidia; order Flavobacteriales; family Blattabacteriaceae; genus Blattabacterium; species Blattabacterium cuenoti_AG. The sequence continues at coordinate 587,762 of NZ_CP059183.1, read as the reverse complement.
GATGTTAGAATGGAGATTGGAATCATATAAAATATGGAAAGAAATGAAACCTCCAAAATGGGCAAATATAAAATATAAAATACCAATATTTAAAGAAATAAGTTATTATTCTTCACCCAAAAAAAAAATAAATTTAAATAAATTAGAATCTTCAGATTTTGAATTGATAAATACTTTTAAAAAACTTGGAGTTTCAATAAAAGAAGAAGAAATTTTATCAGAAACTGCTACAGATATAGTATTAGATTCTACATCATTAATTACTACATTTCAAAAAAAGTTAGAAGAAAAAGGGATCATATTCTGTTCTATGAATGATGCTTTAATAAAATATCCAGATATTATAAGAAAATATCTAGGGTCAGTAGTTCCTAAAACAGATAATTTTTATGCAGCTTTAAATTCTGCTGTTTTTTCTGATGGATCTTTTTGTTATATTCCAAAAGGAGTCAGATGTCCTATGGAATTATCTACATATTTTAGAATTAATGAAAGTGGAATTGGTCAGTTTGAAAGAACTTTGATAATTGCAGATGAATATTCTTATGTTAGTTATTTAGAAGGATGTACGGCTCCACAAAGAAAAGAAAATCAATTACATGCAGCTGTAGTAGAACTAATAGCATTGGAAAATTCTGAAATTAAATATTCTACTGTTCAAAATTGGTTTCCGGGAAGTAAAACAGGAGTAGGTGGCGTTTTTAATTTTGTTACTAAACGAGGTATTTGTTATAAAAAAGCAAAAGTATCTTGGATACAAGTTGAAACAGGATCAGCAATAACATGGAAATATCCATCTTGTATTTTAAAGGGAAATGAATCTATTGGAGAATTTTATTCATTATCCTTAACTAAAGATTACCAACAAGCAGATACAGGAACTAAAATGATACATATAGGAGAAAAAACAAAAAGTATTGTTATATCAAAAGGAATATCTTCTGGAAAATCTCAAAATAGTTACAGAGGTTTAGTTAAAATTATTCCTACAGCAAAAAATTCAAGAAATTTTTCTCAATGTGATTCTTTATTAATTGGAAATAATTGTGGAGCTCATACATTTCCACATATATACGTATGTAATTCTACTGCTAAAGTAGAACATGAGGCTACAACATCAAAAATTGGTGAAAATCAAATTTTTTATTGTAATCAAAGAGGTATTGATATTGAAAAATCTATTTCATTAATTGTTAATGGATTTAGTATTGAAATATTAAAAAAACTTCCAATGGAATTTGCCGTAGAAGCTCAAAAACTTTTGGAAATTTCATTAGAAGGATCTGTTGGATAATAGTTTTATAATAATTTTAATAAAAAAATATTATTATGTTATTGAAAATAAAAAATTTACATGCTTCTATAAATGGGAAAAAAGTTTTGAAAGGAATTAATTTGGAAATTAAATTAGGAGAAATTCATGTAATAATGGGTCCTAATGCTTCTGGAAAAAGTACATTAGCATCCATAATAGCTGGAAGAGAAGAATATGAAATAAACGAAGGAAATATAAATTTTTTTAATGAAAATTTGATAAATATTTCTCCAGAAAAACGTGCACATTTAGGGATATTTTTATCTTTTCAAAATCCAACAGAAATACCAGGAGTTACTATAATAAATTTTATTAAAACAGCTATAAATTCAATTCGTGAAAATAGAAATATGAACAAAATGACTGCTAAAGATATTCTTGAAAAAGCAAATAATATTTCTTTTTTATTAAATCTTAAAAAAGATTTTATTTATAGATCTTTAAATCACGGATTTTCCGGAGGAGAGAAAAAAAAAAATGAAATTTTTCAAATGATGATGTTAAAACCCATTTTATCTATATTAGATGAGGTAGATTCAGGATTAGATGTAGATGCTTTACGTATAATTTCTAAAGGAATTAACAACTTTAAAAACAAAAAAAATTCTATTTTAATTATAACTCATTATAAAAGATTATTAGATTACATTATATCTGATTATATAATACATATTTTATATGATGGAAAAATAATTAAATCTGGAAATAAAGATTTAGCAGAAAAATTGGAAAAAGAGGGTTATGATTGGATAAAAGAAATGAAATAAGAAATGCATTTAAAAAATAAAATAAATTTTTTTATATCAAAAATTAGTTCTTCTATAAAAAAAGAAAAATCATATATATCATACTTACAAAAAAAACATATTAATTTTTTTAAAAAAAAAGGATTAAATATTAATTACATTTCAAATAAAGATAAATTAATTGGTAATACAAAAGATATTAATTCAATTTTTAATGAAGAAAATTACACTATTATTAATAATGATAGTAAATATGCTAAAAAGATAAAATATGATAAAATAAAAAAATTTTTTATTGAAAAAAAGAAAAATGCTTTTTTACTTTTATTTATAGATGGAAAATACAATACTACATTTTTTGAGGAAAAAAATAGATATCCAATTATATTATCAAATATAATATCACAAAAAGAGGAAAAAATAAAAAAATATTATGGAAAATTATCATATTCATATGATATATTTTATAGTTTAAATACTATTTTTTCAAAAGACGGTGGTTACATAAATATACCAGATAATATTATTTTAAAAAATCCTATAGAAATATTACATATTATTACTAAAAATGTTAAGTCTAGAGTAATGTTAAATATTAGGAGCTTAATTGTAGTTGGAAAAAATTCTGATGTTCAAATTATTGAACATTATAAATGTATGGGTAAAAATTCTGTTTTTATTAATTCCGTAAACGAAATATATTCTTTAGATAAAAGTAAAATTAAGTATTATAAAATACAAGATTGTTTAAAAAAAACTTCAATTATAGACAATACATTTCTAAAACAAAAAAAAGATAGTAAATGTACTGTTTATACTTTTTCTTATAAAGGAAATATTATAAAAAATAATTTAAATTTTTATTCTTGTGGAGAAAGATCTTATTCTTATTTATATGGAATATCTCTATTGTCAGAAGAACAATATTTAAATCAATGTACATTAATTAATCATTTATTTTCAAATTCATATAGTTATCAATTGTATAAGAGTATTTTATCGGAAAAATCAAGTGTTTTTTTTAATGGAAAAATAATTGTTAAAAAATTTATTAGTGGAGTAAATGCATTTCAAAAAAGTAATAATATCTTATTATCAAATTCTTCTAGAGCGTATGCTAATCCACAATTAAAAATTTTTTCTAAAAATGTAAAATGTTCTCATGGATGTACGATAGGTAATATTAAAGAATATGAATTATTCTACTTAAGATCAAGAGGAATTTCGGAAAAAGAAAGTAAGAAAATGATACTGTTATCTTTTTTAAAAAAATTACTATCTACTATAGATAATATTGAATTAAGGACTTTTTTTAATAAAAAGGTAAATAAAAAAATAGAAAAACTTTTATAAAAAAAAATATGTTTTCGGAAAGAAAAATACAAGAAATTAGAAATCAATTTCCAATTTTAAAAGAAAAAATATATTCTAATCCATTAGTTTACATTGATAATGCAGCTACTACTCAAAACCCATTAAAAGTTATAAAAGCATATAAGTATTATTATACTAAAATTAATTCTAATGTACATAGAGGCTCTCATTTTTTGAGTATAAAAGCAACTACAAAAATGGAAAATGTAAGAAAAAAAATTAGAAACTTTATTAATGCAAAATATACTTCAGAAATTTTGTTTACAAAAGGAACTACAGAGTCAATTAATTTAGTAGCTTCTAGTATTAGTTTTATGATAAAAAAAGGAGATGAAATTATTATTTCTTGTGCAGAACATCATTCAAATATAGTCCCTTGGCAAGTTCTTTGCAATAAAAAAGAAGCTATATTGAAAATTATTCCTATTAATGAAAATGGAAAACTTAAAATAGAAGATTTTGAATTACTAATTTCGTACAAAACAAAAATAGTTTCTATTAGTCATGTATCTAATATTTTAGGAATAATTAATCCTATTAAATATATAATAGATAAATCTCATGAATATGGTTCATACGTTTTGATTGATGGGGCTCAAGCAATATCTAATATTGATTTAGATATGCAATATTTAGATGTAGATTTTTATGTATTTTCTGCTCATAAAATGTATGGGCCAACTGGAATAGGTGTATTATATGGGAAAAAGAGTATCTTAAATAAGATTAATCCTTATCAATTTGGAGGTGAAATGATTAAAAATGTAAGTTTAAAAAAAACAACTTATTCTGAAATACCGTTTAAATTCGAAGCAGGAACTCCGAATATAGTGGGAATTATTGTATGGGGAAAAGCAATAGAATTTGTAGAAGATATAGGAATTTCAAATATAAAATCGTATAAGGAAAAACTTTCTAAATATTTTATAAAAAGGTTAAATTCAATAAATGAAAATGAAATTGAATTATATGGAAAAACAAAAAATTTATCCAAAAAATTAAGTATTTTTTCATTTAATTTAAAAAAATTTCATTGTTTTGATGTAGGATCAATACTAGATCGTTTAGGAATTGCTGTACGTACAGGTCATTTATGTGCTCAACCTCTAATGAAATTTTTCAATGTTTCAGGAATGATACGTGCAAGTTTCTCTATATATAACACTATTAAAGAAATAGATTATTTATTTGATAGTCTTTTAAAAGTGAAAAAAATTTTGAAAAATTAAATATATTACTTATGATTTCTTATGTTATTGCTAATATACAAGGGTTGCAATTTAAACTATTTGAAAATAAATATGTTTTTGTTCCTCATCTACCATTTGACTTAGGAAAAAAAATATTATTAAATAAAATTTTGTTTTTTTATAAGAAAGGAATTATCCATATAGGGACTCCTTTTTTAGAAAAAATAAATGTAAATATTGAAGTTTTACAACATATAAAAGGAAAAAAAATTATTGTTTTTAAGAAAAAAAGAAGAAAAGGTTACAAAGTTAAAAATGGATTTAGACCTATTTTTTCAAAGATTAAAGTAATTTCTTTCTCAGAAAAAAAATAAAGTAAAAAAGTATAAATAAATATGGCTCATAAAAAAGGTTCAGGAAGTTCTAGAAATGGGAGAGATTCGATAGGAAAAAGATTAGGAATAAAAGTATACGGTAATCATAACATAAAAAATGGACATATAATAGTTCGTCAAAGAGGAACCAAATTTCTTCCAGGAAGAAATGTAAAAATGGGTAAAGATCATACTTTATATGCTATAAAAGATGGATTAGTATATTTTAAAAAAATAAAAAAAAATAAGTCTGTTATATCTATAATTAATAAAACTGGGTAGTTTAATTAGGATAGAACAACAGTTTCCTAAACTGTAAGTTGTGGGTTCGAATCCCACCTCAGTTACTATGGTCCCAGCTGGATTTGAACCAGCGACCCCCTGATTATGAGTCAGGTGCTCTAACCAACTGAGCTATGGGACCAATAAAAAAATTATTTTAATACAATTTTACAACATTATTTTTCCTATTACAAATTTTTTATCACTTTTTTTTTATTAAATATTTAAACTAAATATATAAAATATGATAATTTTTAAGACAGAGAAATTATATTCTATATTTTATACAGAGATAGCTGAAATTATAAATGAAAATATTAAAAATTTTTTTGATAATAAAAATCATGAAGACTTTATAGTTACTTTAATAAAAATTAAAATTAGTTATGATATGAATAGTATTATAGCCTATATAAATATTTATCCATTTTTTGATGAAAAAATAATGCATTACCTAAATTCTAAATCTAAGTTTTACAGAAAATTACTGTCTAAAAGACTTAGATATCGTGTAAAAAAAATACCAAAATTATTTTTTATTTTTCGTGAAACTATTGATTATTAATATTAATTTTATATTGTTTTATAAATAATATTTTTTTAATGCTTCAGATGCTTCTACATTATAAAATATACTTTTAGCTTCTTTTTCAAAATCTTTAGTATTAGGAAATCTATTTGAATAATGTCCTAATAATAATTTTTTTGCTTTAGCTTTTTTTGCTATAATTGCTGCGTGAGTAGCAGTAGAATGCCCAGTATTTATTGCTCTTTCTTCTTCTATTTTTAGAAAAGTTGACTCATGATATAATAAATCAACATATTTTATATGTTCTGTTATAGGTAAATGATATGATGTATCTGAACAAAAAGCATAAGAAAATATTTTTGGGGGATCAAATGTTAATTTATTATTAGGGATAATTTTACCTTCATTTGTTATTAAGTCTTTTCCTAATTTTAAATTTATGTAATCTTTTATTTTAACACACGAAATTTTATTTATTTCTTTCATATTTAATTTCCTTTCATTTGGTTTTTCTTTGAAAATAAACCCATTGGTATAAATTCGGTGTTTTAATGGTATAGAAAATACTTCTATTTTATCGTTATTTATTATTTTTTCTAATTTTTCAGATTCTAATTCAAAGTAAAATATTGAATATTTTATTTTAGTATAAGACCACTTAAAGTGAATATTTATAATTTCTTTTAAACCTTTTGGAGCATAAATATATATAGATTTTTCTCTTCCTAACAAATGAAAAGTTGATAATAAACCTATTAATCCAAAATAGTGATCTCCATGTAAATGAGAAATAAATATATGAATAATTTTATTGAATTTTATGTTTGCTTTCCTTAATTGCATTTGTGTCCCTTCTCCACAATCAATAAGGAAACAAAACCCTTTTATTTCTAATATTTGAGCAGTAGGATGGAATTTATCAGTAGGTATAGAGGAATGACATCCCAAAATTGTTAACGAAGGTTTATCCATTACTTTACTTATGTTAATTGTTTTCTTTTTTTCATAAGAAAAAAAGTTCCTGATATCAATGTTATAATTCCTAAAATAAAAATAGACCAATAATTAGAATTTATTTTTTCTGGAATATTTATTTCATATTTCATAAAAAGTATCATTGTAAATAATGCAAATCCATTATTAAAAACATGTAATAATATACAATTTATTATAGAAGAAGTAATGTAATAAACAAAACCTATCAAATTACCTATAAAAAATCCTCCTATAAATTGCCATGGATTCATATGGGTTATTCCAAATAAAAAAGAAGAAAATAATATAGCTTTTAATGGATGTATATTATTTTTCAACATTCCATTTAAAATAATTCCTCTAAATAAAATTTCTTCACATATAGGAGCTAATAAAACTGTAGTTGAAAAAAAAGGAATTGGATTTTTTATTTCTTCTTTTAAAAATTCTTCAATTTCTTTATACATATTTCCTAATAGTGGGCCTTCTCTAGGAATTAGAGAAGTGAATAATTCATTTACTATAATTATTCCTAACATCATAAAAAAAAGTAGAATATAAATATACCATGGTGACATTTTCATAGAAAAATTTATGACAAAATTCTTTTTCCTTGCTCTGTAAGAAATTAAAAGAAACAAAAAAATAAAAGGAAATGCATATGATACAGAAAACATCATTTTTTCAGGAAAATTAATAAAAATTAATAATTTTCTAAAAATTATATTTAAAAAATTTATTAAAGAAAATCCTATTATCAATAGTACAGATTCTACATAATTTATTTTAAAATAATTCTTCATAATAAATATTAAAAATTCTTTTTTATATTAAAAACCATATATAATATATTAAATATTAATATAATTGTAAATAATAAATAATAATAAATATATAATAATAATATTACATATTCTTTTTTAGTTTAGTAATTTTAAAAATTATATTTTATATTTAATTCTAATATAAACATCAAAAATAAAATTACAAAATCTTTATATTTATCATGTTTTTTTTTGATATTGAATCTATGTTTAATAATTATGATACATTTATAGAAAAAGATATAAATGTATCTAATATATTCAGATATTCTGAATTAATAAAAATATTAGAAAAATATAGAAATTTTTGTTCTATTTCTAAAATAGGAATGTCTACAAATAAAAGAAAAATTTTCAAAATGCAGTGGGGTATTGGAAAAATAAAAATATTTATCTGGTCACAAATGCATGGAAATGAAACAACTGGAACAAAATCTATGTTTGATATTTTTAATTTCTTTTTAAAAAAAGAAAATGATAAAATAGTAAAGTTTATGAAAAAAAAATTAACTATTTTATTTATTCCTATGTTAAATCCTGATGGATCTGAATTTTTTAAAAGAAGAAATGCAGTAAACATTGATTTAAATAGAGATGCAATTAAATTACAATCAATAGAAATGCAAATTTTATTTAAAGAAATTCGTAAAGAAAATCCTTATATTTTATTTAACTTACATGATCAAAGGAGTGTTTTTAATGTAGATAATAAACGTTTTAATCCAGCAATTTTATCTTTTTTATCTCCAGCTATAGACAGAAAAAATACAAATACTATTAGTAGAATAATTTCTATGGGAGTTATAAGTGGAATAGTAAATAAAATAAAAAAATTAATACCAAGTATTGGAGGAATTGGAAGATATTCTGATGAATATTATCCAACTGCAACTGGGGATAACTTACAAAAATTAGGGTATTCTTGTATTCTTTTAGAAGCTGGGAACTATCCTGGTGATATTAAAAAAAATGTAGTTAGAAAATACAATGCAATTTCTATATTTTCAGGTTTTTATTTTTTATCTACTAATGAAGAAAATAAAATTAAGGAATGTTATAGACAATATTTTACTATAAAAAAAAATAAAAGCATATTACTAGATAAAATATATAGAAAAGTTAAAATACAAAAAAATGATAATACATTTTTAGTAGATATAGGATTAATGAAAATAGAAAAATTCGATATAGAAAAAAAAAATATTAATTCTGTATTAAAAATAGTTGATATAGGAGACCTATCTCAATTTTTTTCTTATCAAGAAATAATATCTAAAAATAATAAATTTTATGGAAAAAATGGTAGAAATTATCCTAAAATAGGAGAAATAGAATTTTTTGAATTTAAAGTTAAATAAAAATATTTTTTTATATTATTTTTTGTGATTATAAATAGACAATTTTTTTCTTCCTTTTCTTCTTCTTCTAGATATTATTATCCTACCTTTTTTTGTATTCATTCGTTTCATAAATCCATGTACATTAACTTTTTTTCTATTGGATGGTTGATATGTCCGTTTCATATTTTAATGAAATTTATTTATAATAATTTACGAAATTATAATTTTTTTTGATTAGTATTAATTTTATTTTTAAAAATAATTATAAAATTGATTAATACATTTTTATTTTGAATAAATTCAAAAAATTAAACAATAATATAAAATATTTAGTAGTTTAATTAAATTAAAAAATTAATTATAGGTATTAAATATTATAATTACTAATAATTACTTATGAGTGTGAATAATCTAATATATTTAGTTCAAAATTCAATTATTATATAATTTTTAAAAAGTATAATATGAAAATAGATATTCCTGAATTTAATCTGGAAACAGAACCAATTTTTGATATAAAAGATATTATGAAAATTTTACCTCATAAACCTCCATTTTTATTAGTAGATAAAATAATCTATTTATCAGATAATCAAGCAATTGGAATAAAAAATGTTACAATAAACGAATTTTTTTTTACTGGACATTTTCCAAAAAACCCTGTAATGCCTGGAGTATTACAAATAGAAGCTATTGCACAAGTAGGTGGAATACTTGTTTTGAGTAAATTTAAAAATCCAATAGGATATTCTGCTTATTTTATTAAAATAGATAAAGTAAGATTTAAGAGAAAAGTTATACCTGGAGATATAATAATATTTCAAGTACATTTGTTAGAAAAAATAAAAAGAGGTATTGTTCATATACAAGGAAATGGATATGTAAATAATAAACTTGCAGTAGTAGCAGAAGTTGTGGCGAAGATATTCAAAAATAATAAATAAAAAAATATCTTATAAATAAAATGAGCATTTTAATTAATAAAAATACAAAAGTTATTGTTCAAGGATTAACAGGAAAAGAAGGGTTTTTTCATACAGAACAAATGATAAATTACGGAACTAAAATAGTAGGAGGAGTAACTCCAGGAAAAGGTGGATCTACTTGCTTAGGAGTTCCTATTTTTAATACTGTTGAAGATGCTGTATACAATACAGGAGCAAATGTTAGTGTAATTTTTGTTCCTAATAATTTTGTTTTTGATGCAATATTGGAGTCTATATATACAGAATTAAAAATAATTGTTTGTATTACTGAAGGGTTACCAGTATCGGATATGATGTTAATAAAATCTTTTATAAAAAATAAAAAATCTCGTATAATAGGTCCAAATTGTCCTGGTATTATTTCTCCAGAACAATCTAAAGTTGGAATAATGCCAAATTCTGTTTTTAAAAAGCGAGGAAATATAGGTATCTTATCAAGATCTGGGACATTAACTTATGAAGCAGCTGATCAAATCATAAAAATGGGTTATGGGATATCTACTGCTGTTGGAATAGGTGGAGATGCTATTTTAGGATCAGATATGAAAGAAATTGTAAAATTATTTTTTAATGATTCTGAAACAGAATGTATTGTAATGATTGGAGAAATAGGTGGACAATTAGAAATTGAAGTAGTAAAATGGATCAATACGTTGAAATATGACAAAAAAAAACCTATTATTAGTTTCATAGCTGGACAAACTGCACCTAAAGGAAAAACCATGGGACATGCTGGAGCTATTATAAACAAAAATATAGAAACTGCACAAGAAAAAATGGAGATAATGAAAAATAATGGAATACATGTAGTAAAATCACCGGATAACATAGGATTAGTAGTCAGTAAATTATTTAATAAAAAATAGTAAATTTATATTGTATTTTAATAATAATAATGGAAAAATTTTTAATAGTTGGATTAGGAAATCATGGTGTTATTTATAAAAAAACTAGACATAATCTAGGATTTTTAGTACTGGATAAAATTTCTGATAAATATTCTTTTTTTTTTAAAAAAAAAGAATTAGGTTTTATTTCAAAATTTAATTATTTAAATAATATAATTTTTTTTTTAAAACCTACTACTTATGTTAACAATAGTGGAAAATCTGTTAAATATTGGATGATTAAAAAAAATATTCCTATAAAAAACATTCTTATAATTTCAGATGATATTTACCTTAAATTTGGATTAATACGTTTAAGGGGGAAGGGAAGTAGTGGCGGTCATAATGGATTAAAAAATATAGAGGAAGAAATTAAAAATTCTAGTTATGCACGTCTTCGTATTGGAATTAAAAATAATTTTATTGATAACAATAACAAGAGAAATAAAGATTATGTATTAGAAAATTGGAAAAAAGAAGAATTTGGTATTTTATTTTACAAACTAGAAACAAGTATAAAAGTTATATTTTCTTTTGTCATTAATGGATTACAAAAAACTATGAATTTATTTAACGGAAAATAGTTATTTTTTTATAACTATAACCTTGTAGTTTAATATTTTGGATAGAATATAGGCTTCCGAATCCTATGGGTATGGGTTCGAATCCCATCAAGGTTATTTACTTTTTTTATTTATAATCATTTTTTTGTTATGAGTTGTAATTATATTCGTAATTTCTGTATTATTGCACATATAGATCATGGAAAAAGTACACTGGCTGATCGTTTATTAGAACATACTAATACAATATACAAAAGTGATAAAAATCAGTTATTAGATGATATGGAACTAGAAAGAGAACGTGGAATAACTATTAAGAGTCATGCTGTACAAATGGAATATAAATACAAAAATAAAGTATATATTCTTAATTTGATAGATACTCCTGGCCATGTTGATTTTTCATCTGAAGTATCTAGATCTATTACCTCTTGCGAAGGGGCCTTACTTGTTGTAGATTGTACAAAAGGTATACAAGCACAAACTGTATCTAACTTATCTTTAGCATTAAAAAAAAATCTTGTAATTATTCCGGTATTAAATAAAATAGATTTATCTCATTATGATTCTACTTATGAAAAAGCAATAGATGATATTATAAAATTAGTAAAATGTAAAAAGGAAGATATTTTACATGTTAGTTCTAAAAATGGAATAGGTGTAAAAAATGTTTTAGATAATATTGTTTTAAAAATTCCTCATCCAAATGGAGATAAAAAAGCATCGTTACAAGCTTTTATTTTCGATTCTTTATATAATCCATTTACTGGTGTTGAATTACTTTTTAGAATAAAAAATGGTAATATGCGAAAAGGACAAAAATTAAAATTTATGTCCACAGGTAAAATATTTTATGCTTATGAAATAGGTATTTTAAAATTAAAACGTATTCCTAAAAACATGGTAAGTGTAGGAGATGTTGGATATGTTATATCTGGAATAAAGAATATATCTGAAGTTAAAGTAGGTGATACAATAACAGATGCAATACATCCAGCTATAAAATCTAAAGATGAATTTGAAGAAATAAAACCTATGGTATTTGCAAGTATTTTTCCAATTAATTCTGATAAATACGAAGACCTTAAATCTTCTATAGAAAAACTACAGTTGAATGATGCTGCTTTTTCTTTTAAATCACAGTTTTCTACGGCCCTAGGATCTGGATTCCACTGTGGGTTTTTAGGAATACTTCATATGGAAATTATTAAAGATCGTTTAGAAAGAGAGTATGGAATAAAAGTTTTAATTACCATTCCCAATGTTTTATATAAAGTTTTTACTAAAGATAATAAAGTAATTTTGGTAAAAAATCCTTCTGAATTTCCTGATATAGAGAAATTTAATAAAGTAGAAGAACCATATGTTTTAATTACAATTATTGTTGAAGAAATGGATATAGGAAAAATAATTTCTTTATGTATTGGAAAACGTGGAACTATAATTGATAATAAATATTATTTAACTTCAAAAAAAATTAAAGTATCATTCGAAATTCCTTTATCTGAAATTATATTTGATTTTTACGATAAATTGAAAACAATATCAAAAGGATATGCTACTTTTGATTATATTTTTATTGGATATAGAAATTCTGATTTGAAAAAAATAACTGTATTAGTTAATCATGAAAAAGTAGAATCTTTATCAATATTATCCCATAAAAGTAAAGCAATTTTTTTAGCAAAAAAAGTATGTAAAGATTTATCAATGGTAATTCCAAAACATCAATTTAGTATTCCTGTTCAAGTTTCTGTATCTGGTAGAATTGTAGCTAGAGAAACTATAAAACCTTTTAGAAAAAATGTTATTGGTAAATGTTATGGTGGAGATATTTCCAGAAAAAAAAAATTGATAGAAAAACAAAAGAAAGGAAAAAAAAGAATGAAAAAAATTGGTAAAGTAGAAATTCCGTCATCTGCTTTTATAGCATTTTTAAAAGTTAAGAGTTAACTTTAGTATGTAAATTAAATTTCATTAAAAAAATTTAAAAAATTATTTAATATGTCTATTAAAATAGGTATAAATGGAATGGGGAGAATAGGTAAACTAGTTTTATTAGCGGCTATAAACAGAAGTAATATTGATGTAGTATCTATAAATGATTTAGTGTCTATAGAATATTTGTACTATATGTTAAAATATGATTCAGTACATGGATCATTTAAAGGACAAATCTGTATAGAAAATAATAATTATTTGATTATAAATGGAAAACGTATTAAAGTTACTAATATTAAAAATCCTGAAGAATTAAATTGGGGTAAATTAAATGTAAAATATGTTGTTGAATCTACTGGAATTTTTTTAACAAGAAAACTTGCAGAAAAACATTTAAAATCAGGAGCTAAGAAAGTTGTTTTATCAGCACCTCCTAAAGAAGAAAGTATTCCTATGTTTATAATGGGTGTTAATCATGAAAAAATAAGTAAAAATGATATAATAATATCAAATGCATCTTGTACAACAAATTGTTTATCTCCAATTGTTAAAGTATTACATGAAAATTTTGGAATATTTAATGGATTAATGACTACAATACATGCTAGTACATCTACTCAAAAAGTAGTTGATTCTATTTCTCATAGAGATTGGAGAGCAGGAAGGTCATCTTTAATAAATATAATTCCATCTTCTACAGGTGCTGCTAATGCTGTTGGAAAAATAATACCTAGTTTAAATGGAAAATTAACTGGAATGGCATTTAGAGTTCCAGTTGCAAACGTATCAGTATTGGATTTTACAGTTTGTTTAAAAAAAGAAACAAATTTAAACCAGGTTAAAGTTTCGATGAAACATGCTTCTGAAACAATATTAAAAGGGATACTTGGATACACTGAGGACAAAGTAGTTTCTACTGATTTTATAGGTGATAAGAGAATTTCTATTTTTGATGCTAACTCTAGTATAATGTTAACTAATAAATTTTTCAAGATTATTTCATGGTATGATAATGAAGTAGGATATTCTAATAAATTAATAGATTTAATTGAATATATAGAATATATACAATAATTATTGTATAATATTTTTATATAGTATTGTATTATTTTATGGAATGTATTTTATAAAAAAAAACTTTTTTTTTATTTTATCAATTTTAAAAATAAAACTTTTTTTTCCGTTACTTATCCATAAATATGGAGCATTTACGACAGTATTATACATAGATATTTGATCAAACGTTTTTTGTGTTATATTAATAAATTGTGATTTACATTCAATAAGTATGTAAGGATTTTTTTTTTATCTAAGACTAGTATATCTAATCTTTTTATAATTTTTTGTATACGTATAGAAGTTTCTACAAAAATATTTGAATTTTTATAATTTTTAACAGTTTTTAGTAAAAAAATTATGTATTGACGTGTTATTTCTTCTTTTTTAAAAAGAACAAATTTTTTTCTAATTGTACAAAATATATAATTTTTTTCTTTAGTTTTTTTCAAACATAGATAATGTTTTATGAAATTATTCATAAATGCAAAAATGTAAATTTGTTATAATATAACTAAAACTAAATTAAAAAAATATTTTATGTTTTTTTTAAAGGAAAATTGTATACATAATTGTATAATTATAGGTTCTGGCCCTTCTGGATATTCTGCTGCTATATACGCAGCAAGATATGGTCTTAACCCTATTTTATTTTCAGGCCCTAATCCAGGTGGGCAATTAACATATACAAATGATATAGAAAATTATCTTGGATTTCCAGAGAGTATCGATGGAATAAGTTTTATGGATAATTGTAAAAAACAAGCATTACGTTTTAATACTAAAATATTGAATAAAACTATTAATAAAGTTATTCTATCTAATGATATTGGTGGGACTCATAGAGTTTTTTTTGGAAAATCACAAGATTATTTGGATAGTATAGGGATAATAATAGCTACAGGTTCTAGTTCATCATTTTTAGGAATAAAAAAGGAAAAAGAATTGGTTGGATTAGGGATTTCTTTTTGTGCTACTTGTGATGGATTTTTTCATAAGGAAAAAGATGTAGCAGTAGTAGGTGGTGGAGATTCAGCATTAGAGGAGACATTATATTTATCAAAAATTTGTAAAAAAGTTTATCTTTTAGTTAGAAAAAATTATTTAAAAGCTTCAAAAATATTACAAAAGAAAGTTTTTGAAAAAAAAAATGTGGAAATTAATTTTTCATCTATTGTTACAGAAATTATTGGAAATGATTTTTTAGAAGGAATAAAAATTTTTGAAAAAAAAAATAAAACTATTCGTACTGTATTATTAAGTGGATTATTTGTTGCTATTGGACATATACCAAATACAGATATATTTAAAAATCAAATAAATTTAGATAATAAAGGATACATTATAGTGAAAAAAGGAAGTACAATAACAAATAAACCTGGAGTTTTTGCTGCAGGAGATGTTATGGATATTAATTATAGACAAGCAATAACTTCTGCAAGTACTGGATGTATGGCTGCAATAGATTTAGATAAATATTTATCATCTTTATAAAGAAAATATAATGAAAAAAGATAAAGAATTTATAAATTTTTTAATATCTCATTCTAAAACTTATGGATTTGTTTTTCCTTCTAGTGAAATTTATGGTGGAATAAATGCTATTTATGATTATGGACAAAATGGAATAGAATTGAAAAATAATATAAAAGAATTTTGGTGGAAGTCAATGACACAAGTACATGATAATATAGTTGGAATAGATTCTTCTATATTAACTCATTCTAAAATTTGGGAAGCATCTGGTCATATAAGTAAATTTAATGATTTGTTTATTGATAATAAAGATTCTAATAAAAGATATCGTCCTGATCTTCTAATTAAAGAATATGTATATAAAAATTTTTCCAATAAAATTAATAAAAAAAAGGAAATATTATCTCGTTTATCTAGATACATAGAAAATAAGAGTATGGTTGAGATAAAAGATTTAATTTTTGAATTGAATATTCGTGATCCTATATGTAATACTAATAATTGGACAGATATAAGAGATTTTAATATGATGTTTAGAATTAAAGAAGAAAATAATGAAAATAAATTTTTTCTTAGACCTGAAACAGCTCAGGGTATATTTTGTAATTTTAATAATGTAAAAAAATCTAATAGAATGAAAATTCCATTTGGAATAGCTCAAATAGGAAAAGTATTTAGAAATGAGATTATTGCAAGAAGATTTTTGTTTAGACTTAGAGAATTTGAACAGATGGAAATGCAATTTTTTATTAATCCTAAGGATGAAATATATTGGTATGAATATTGGAAAAATATTCGTATTAAATGGCATAAGATATTTAATTTAGGAGAAAAAAAGTATAGATTATTTGATCAAAAAAATCCACCTCATTATGCTAGTAAAGGGGTAGATATTGAATTTAATTTTCCTTTTGGATTTAAAGAGTTAGAAAGTATTCATTCTAGAACAGATTATGACTTAAAAAAACATGAATTTTTTTCTAAAAAAAAATTTAAAGTGTTTGATAATTTAGGAATAAACTATGTCCCATATGTTATAGAAACATCTTTAGGTTTAGATAGATGTTTTTTAGCAATATTATCTTCTTCTCTTAAAAAAGAAAAATTGGAAAATGGAAATACAAGAATTCTACTAAAAATTCCTTCTTATTTATCTCCAGTTAAGGCCGCTATTTTTCCTCTAGTTAGTAAAGATGGATTACCAGAATTAGCAAAAAATTTATTTAATAAAATAAAGTTTAATTATAAATTAGTATATGATTATAAAGAATCTATTGGAAAATTATATAGAAGACAAGATGCTATAGGGACCCCACTTTGTTTTACTGTAGATTATGAAACAATGAGAACAGGAAATGTGACTGTTAGATATAGAGATTCTATGAAACAGAAAAGGATACATATTAATAAAATATCTAGTATAATAAAAAAAGAAACAGCATTAGAAAATGTACTTAAAAAAGTTATTACATAATTTATTTTTTTCTCATTTCAGCTTTAAATTTTTTTTGCAAAAAAAATTTAATTTTTTCCATTGAATGATTAATAATTTTTTCAGTTAATGTTCCATTTTTATTTTCAAACAAAAAACTTATTGTATAAGATTTTTTCAAACTTGAGAAATCTCCTCCTTCATATAAGTCGTATATATTAATATTTTTAATTAAATCTATTTTGTTATTGTGAATAAATTTATTTAGTTCTTCAAATGAAATAGTTTTATCAATTAATATAGATAAATCTCTTCTTGAAATAGGATATTTAATTAATGAAGTACAATTTATTTTATTATTATTAATAATAGATATTAAATACTCCCAATCTATCTCTGCATAAAAAATAGATTTATTTTCCAAAAAACTATTTTTAACTTTTCCTAATTCAATCAAATTTTTGTTATTATAAAATATTGATACTCCAAAATCTAATAATGGATGTTTAGAAAATTTCTGTGTGTAATTAATAATTCCGCATCTTTGAAAAATTTGTTCTATAATGCCCTTTAAATAGAAATAATTATTATATTCTATATCCTTTTCCTTTTTTTCATCTACTTCCATAATAGAAATTCCAAGATTTGTTTTTTCAAAAAAAATGTTATTTTTTTTATAATATATTTTTCCTATTTCAAAGAATTTCATATTTTCTTTTAAACTTTTTCTATTATTATTATAATTATTAATTATACAATCAATCATTCCAAATAATAAACTAGTTCTTAATAAATTGTTATTTTTATTAATAGGATTTATTATCATGATTTCTTCTCTTTTAAAAAAAGAATTTAGTATAATGGAATTTTTATCTCTATTTTTTATAGGATAAGAAATAATTTCCTGAAATCCATAAGAAATTAATTGATTAAAAATAGTTTTTTGTATTTTATTTTCTTTTTTAGAAAAAAAATTAGGTATAGGAGATATTTTTATTCTATTAGATATTTTAATATTTTTAATTCCATAAATACGTAAAATTTCCTCTATTAAATCTATTTCCCTTTTAATATTTGTTCTATACGTAGGAATAGTAACTAAAAAAAAATCCTCATTTTCCGAATTAACAATAATTTCTAGTAAAAAAAGTATTTTCTTAATTTCTTTTTTTGAAATATTTTTTCCAATTACCTGAAAAATTTTTTTATAATAAAGTTTTATTATAAAAGGTATATTAGGTTTAATATAAAAATCAATAATATTATAAAATTTAATTTTATTTTTCTCTATTTTAATTGTTTTCAATAGAAAAATTAATCTTTTTAAAGCAAAACTAGATAAGTTTGGATCTATTCCTTTTTCTAAAAAATATTGATAATCAGTTTCTATTATATGTTTTTTTCTAGTTTTTCTTATAAATAAAGGATCAAAAAATATACTTCCAAAAAAAATATTATTTGTTTTATTGTTTATGTTATATCTTGTATTATTTATAATACCTGATATAGATAATATATTCATATTTTCATCCGTAATTATCAAGTCATTATTATCTAATGTTCTTATAATATTATCATTAAATTGAAAATCTTCAGAAGATTTATCATAAGTTTTTACTAAAATTTTTTTTCCTTTTATCTTGTCGGCATCAAAAACATGTATAGGAATTCCTAATTCATACATTATAAAATTAACAATATCTATTATGTTATTTATTGATTTTATTCCAATAGATTTTAATCTATAAATTAACCAATCAGGAGAAGTTGAAATTCTTATTTTTTCCACAAACATTCCAGAATATCTTATACATTTTTTGTTTTCTTTTACAAAAATTTTATAAGGAGATTTATATTTTTTATATTCTTTTTCATCACTAATTTTTGGAATTAATAAATGTGTGTTATATCCCCTATATTTTAACATAATATATAAATCCCGTGCAATACCATAATGACTCATAGCATCTGTCCGATTTGGCGTAATTTCTAAATATAGGATATAATCTATTTTTTTATTTATATATATTTTTTGAATCTTTTTGACAGGAATTCCAATATCAGCAATAGTATTGCATATTTTTTCTATATCAATATCAAAATATATATAATTTTTAATCCAATTGTATGATATTTTCATGTAGCTATGAAATAAACTATATTAATATAAAATAAAAACATGTATTTTTTATATTTTTCAATAATACTTAAGTATTTTAATAAAGCTTATGAAATAAATTTTTGTTATAAAAAATAGGTAAATTATTTTTATAATAGCGTGAGGGGGATTTGAACCCCCGACCTTTGGGATATGAATCCAATGCTCTAACCAACTGAGCTATCACGCTTTTTTTTTATATTTATTTAAATTTAATACATTTTATGATAGGTAATAGAATAATACTTTTTTTTTATTATGAATGTAGACTTAAGTAATTATAGAAAAAACTACAATAAAGATTGTTTGTTGGAAAATGAAGTACCTGAAAAACCTTTTACATTGTTTCATAAATGGTTTCAAGAAGAAAAATCTTTTTACGGAAAAAATAAAGAAGTGAATGCAATGTCAGTTTCTACTATAGGAAATGATGGAGTTCCAGAAACTAGGATAGTACTTTTAAAAGAATATTCTGAAGAAGGTTTTGTTTTTTATACAAATTATTATAGTTACAAAGGGGTAGCAATAAAAAATAGACCAAAAGTATGTTTATCTTTCTACTGGAATAGAACAGAAAGACAAATTATTATTAAAGGCATTACACATAAAGTTGAAAAAGATAAATCAGACGAGTATTTTAATAAAAGACCTAAAGAAAATAAAATATCTTGTTGGGCCTCTCAACAAAGCTATATTATTTCATCTAAAAAACAATTGGAAAAACAATATAAAAAATGGTATAATTTTTTCTGTAAAAATAGATTAATTATAAAAAGACCTTATTATTGGGGAGGATATATTGTTAAACCATATCAAATTGAATTTTGGCAGGGGCAACCAAATAGACTACATGACAGGATAATGTATAAATTAATGGTTGAAAAAGAGTGGACTTTTTTTAGATTATCTCCATGATATAAAAATAATGTAAAGCATTTAATTAAAACAACTTTACATTGTTTTTTTTATAATTTAGATAGTTCTGCACCAATTTTAAATTTTGCAACTTTCTTACCTGGAATAAGTATTTTTTTTCCTGTTCTAGGATTTATTCCATTTCTTGGATTTCTTACTACAACAGTAAATGTTCCAAATCCAACAAGTGTTACTTTTTTTCCTTTTTTTAGAGATTCAATTACTGTTTCTATAAATGCATCTGTCACATCTTTTGCTTTTATTTTAGTTATTCCAGTTTTTTTAGATATTGAATTAACTAATTCTGTTTTGTTCATGAATTTAAATTTATTATAATAATTAAAATTAATATTACTAAATTACTAATTACTATATAATACTATAACGATTACTCTACTACTACTAGTTATGATAACAAATTATGATAACAAATATATATAAGAAATAATAAATAAATATTACTTTTTTTTATTCTACAAAAATATTATTTTTTATTCTAAATCCATTTATTATATTTTTTACATTCATCCTTTTTTTTCCTTCTATTTGTCCTTCTATAATAGATATTAATCCGGACTTAACAGCAATCATTATTTTTGATGAAGTTATAATTACTTTTCCTATTTTAAAACTATGATATTTTTCTATTTTTTCAATTATAAAAATTTTAAATCTAAGATATTTATTTTTATTTATTATAAAAAATGTCCATGCAGTTGGATAAGGACTTAGTCCTCTAATTTTGTTATAAATTGATCCTATAGTATTATTTTTCCATTTAATTCGACAATCTTCAGTGTATATTTTTGGAGCTTTTTTTAAATCTTTAATGTATATATCATTTTGACTAATAGGGACTATGTCTCTATTAAATACTTTTTCTATAGCTGATATCAACATTTTTCCACTAATTTTTATCATTTTATTTTCTATATCTCCTGCAGTTTCTTTTTGGTTAATAAATATTTTTTTTTGTAATAATATTTTTCCGGAATCTATTTTTTTTTCTATAAAAAAAATTGTTATTCCCGTTTTATTTTCTCCATTTATTATTGCCCAATTTATAGGAGCTGCACCTTTATATTGTGGGAGGAGGGACCCGTGTAAATTTATAGTCCCCATTTTTGGAAAATTCCATATTTTTTCTGGTAAAATCCTAAAAGAAACAACTATTTGAATATCTGAATTCCATTTTTTAAAATTTCTAAAAAATTTAGGATCATTTAAATTATTAGGTTGAAGAAAAGGAATATTATTATCTAATGCATATTTTTTTACTGGAGAAAAAGATTTTTTCCCTATATAGATTGGATTATCAGGAACAGTTATAATTCCAATAATATTATTATTATATTGTTTATATAATTCTTTTAAGGAATAAACTGAAAAATTATTAGATCCTATAAATACTATCTTTGGAAACTTTTTCATACAATATATTTATAATTTAAATACACTAATTTATTTTGTATTTTTGTGAAAAAGTTAATTTAATTTAATTGATATTGAAATTGAATAAAAATAAAATTGAATAAAAATAAAATTGAATAAAAATAAAATTGAATAAAAATAAAATTGAATAAAAATAAAATTGAATAAAAATAAAATTGAATAAAAATAAAATTGAATAAAAATAAAAAAAATTTATAATATGTATTGGACTTTAGAATTAGCGTCTCATTTAGAAGATGCACCATGGCCTGCAACAAAAGAAGAATTAATTGATTTTGCAATTAGAACAGGGGCTCCTTTAGAAGTTGTTGAAAATTTGCAACAGTTGGAAAATGCAGATGGAGAAGTTTTTGAATCTATAGAGGACATATGGGCGGATTATCCACGTGATGATGAAGATTTTTATTGGAATAGAGATGAGTATGAACTTTGATAAAATAAATGTAATTGAATTTTTTAATTACTTTCATTAATATAATATATATATATATCAATGAATTTTATAAAAAGCATACTAACATTATTAAATAAATTATTATTAAATAAAAATCAAAAAGATCTAAAAGAAGCAAATTTTTTTCTAGAAAAAATAAAAAAAGAAGAATATCATTTATCTACATTATCAGATGATGAATTGAGAAATAAGACTAAAAATTTAAAACATATTATCAAACAATCTATAAAGAATTTTACTGAACAAGAAAAATATGTTTTAGAAAAAATAAATAAAAATATTAATTCTATTAATTTTTTAGAGAGATATTATGAAAATTTAGAAAAAATAAGAGAAAAAAGTTACAAAAAAGAACAAGAAATATTAACTATTCTTCTTCCTGAAGCTTTTTCTATTGTAAAAGAAACAGCTAAACGTTTTAAAAATAAGAATGAATTGATAGTAAAATCTACTGATTTTGATATAAAATTATCTAAAATAAAATCTTATGTAAAAATTTATAAAGATAAAGCAATTTGGAAAAATGAATGGGATGCATATGGTAAAAAAGTTATTTGGGATATGGTCCATTATGATGTTCAATTAATTGGTGGAATAGTATTACATCAAGGAAAAATAGCAGAAATGGCAACTGGAGAAGGAAAAACTTTTGTTGCTACTTTATCAGCATATTTAAATTCTTTATCCGGAAAAGGAGTTCATATTGTTACAGTAAATAATTATTTATCTAGAAGAGATGCTGAATGGATGGCTCCATTAATGGAATTTCATATGCTTACAGTTGATTGTATTGATAATTATTTATCTTCTAATACAAAAGGTAGGAAAATAGCATATAAAGCAGATATAACTTACGGAACTAATAATGAATTTGGATTTGATTATTTACGTGATAATATGGCGAATACTAAAGAAGAGTTAGTTCAAAGAGATTTGAATTATGCTATAATAGATGAAATAGATTCTGTATTAATAGATGAAGCTAGGACTCCATTAATTATATCAGGATCTGTAGATGAAAAAAAAGATAATAAAAAAGATTTTGAATTATTTAAAGATAAAGTAATAAAACTTGTTAATGTACAAAATGAAATAATAAATGATTTAATAAAAAAATCAAAAAAATTAATAAGAAAAGGAGAAAATAAAGTTGGAGGATTTAAACTATTACAAGCTTATCGTGGTTTACCAAAAAAAAAGTCATTAATAAAATTTTTAAGTGAGAGAAATGTACGTGGTATCTTACAAAAAATTGAAAGTAAGTATATACAAGATAATGGAAGAGAAATGTATAAAGTAGATAATGATCTATATTTTGTTATTGATGAAAAAAATAATACAGTTGAATTAACTGATAAAGGAATAGAATACTTATCAAAGTATGTAAAAGACAAAAGTTTTTTTATTTTATCTGATATAAATTTAGAACTTTCTGATTTAGAGAAAAAAAAAATATCAAAAGAAGAAAAAATTAAGGAAAAAGAGAAATTATTAAGTGAATTTTCTATTAAATCACAAAGAATACATACAATTCATCAACTTCTTAAAGCAATTACTTTATTTGAAAGAGACATAGATTATGTTGTATTAAATGATAAAGTTAAAATAGTAGATGAACAAACTGGAAGAATTATGGAAGGAAGACGGTATTCCAATGGATTACATCAAGCTATTGAAGCAAAAGAAAATGTAAAAGTAGAATCTTCTAGTCAAACATTTGCAACAATAACATTGCAAAATTATTTTAGGATGTATAAAAAAATATGTGGGATGACAGGAACTGCAGAAACAGAGTCTGGAGAATTTTTGCATATTTATAAACTTGATGTAGTAGTTATTCCTACTCATAAACCTATTATAAGAAAAGATTTACAAGATCTAGTATTTAAAACAAAAAAAGAAAAATATAATTCTATTATAGAAAAAATTATTTATTTGTCTAAATGTAAAAATCGTCCTGTATTAGTAGGAACAACTTCAGTAGAAGTATCAGAATTTTTAAGTAGATCATTAAAATTTAAAAAAATTGCACACAATGTTTTGAATGCTAAATTACATGAAAAAGAAGCAGAAATTATAGCAAAGGCTGGAGATCCAGGAACTGTAACTATAGCAACTAATATGGCAGGAAGGGGAACAGATATAAAATTATCTAAAGAAGTTATAATAAATGGAGGATTGGCAGTTTTAGGAACAGAAAGGCATGACTCTAGAAGAGTAGATAATCAATTAAGAGGAAGAGCAGGGAGGCAAGGGGATCATGGATCAACTCAATTTTATGTATCTTTAGAAGATAATTTAATTCGTTTATTCATTGATTCAGAAAGAATTTCAAAATTAATGGATAAATTTGGACATAAAGAAGGTGATATAATTCAACATTCTTTACTAACTAAATCTATTGAAAAAGCCCAAAAGAAAATAGAAGATAACAATTTTAGTATTAGAAAGCGCTTACTAGATTATGATGATGTTATTAATAAACAAAGGGAATTCATATATAAAAAACGTAAAAATGCCTTATGTGGAAGTGAATTAAATTTAGATATTTCTAATATGATTTATTTTTTATTAGATAAGATGATAAATGTTAATAACTACAAAAAAAATTTTAATAATTTAAAATATGAGTTTTTATATACTTTTGGAATGAAATTTCCAATTTCAGAAGAAAAATTTTTTGATAAAAAATATAATTATAACATAACTAATATTTATGATTTAATAAATAATTTTTATGAAAAAAGAAAAAATGATATTATTTATAATAAAATAAATTCTTTTATTACTTCTAATTTAGATTTACATAAAATTAATAAAAATTATGATAATCATATACAAGTAACGTTTGAATATGAAAATATTTATTTTATAAACTTATTATCAAGTATTAATCAATTTAATAAAACTAAAGGAAATTCTATATTATCAATATTTGAAAGAAAAACTTTATTATACTTTTTGGATGATATATGGAAAAAACATTTAAGAGAAATGGATAATTTAAGATTTTCAGTACAAAATGCAATTTTTGAACAGAAAGATCCTCTTATAGTTTATAAACAAAATGCTTTTTATTTATTTCAAGATATAATTTATGAAATAAACAAAAAAATTATTTCTTTTTTAATAAAATCTAATATAAAAAAAATGCATATATTTTGTATTTCTGATAAAAAAGTAAAAAGTATGAATACTTTTATAAAAAAAAATACTAGTAATAGTAAAAAAATAGGAAGAAATGACAAAATCAATATTATACATTTAATTACAGGTAAAAAAAAATATTTAAAATTTAAAATAGCCAAGTTTTTTTTAGATGATGGAGAATGGATAATAGAAGAATGATACTTTTTTAATAAAATTTTATTATGTTCAATAAAGATAAAACGTATATTTTTAATAGGCCTATTTTGTTTTAGTATTATATGTAATTTTAGTATTAGTTTTTTTGCATATAAAAAGAATTACAATGGGATAAAAAATATCCCATATAATACTTTTGGAGTAGTTTTAGGAACTTCTAAATATTTACCAGGAGGAGGAATAAATGCTTATTTTAAATATAGAATAGATGCTGCTAGTTATCTTTTTTATAATAAAAAAATACAATATATTATTGTAAGTGGGGATAATAGAAGTAAAAATTATAATGAGCCAAAAATGATGAAAAAAGAATTAATAAAAAAAGGAATATCTCCTAATTTTATACATGAAGATTTTTATGGAGTAAATACAATATATTCTATTTCAAGAGTTTATAAAATTTTTCATCAAAAAAAATTTACAATTATATCTCAAAAATTTCATAATGAAAGAGCAATTTTTATTGGAAATTGTTTAGGGTTAGATGTTATAGGATTTAATGCAAAAAGTTTATCTTTTGATAGTAAAATACAGTTTAGAGAATTTTTATCTAGAATAAAAGTTTTTTGGGATATTTTTATTTCTAGATAGATAATACAAAAAATTTGAAAAAATTTTTTCATTATTTTGTTTTTGTGTATTTATTTCTAGTAAAAATGGCTTTTTTGTTTTTTTCCAAAATATTGATAAACTTTTTATTAAATCTGCATAACTGGAAATATTTTTATATTTCCAGTTATGCATTTTACATATTTCTTTTGCTGTAAAAGTATGTTTTGTTTCGAAAAATTTTAATGTTTTTTCAGGTAAATTATTATTATTTGATATTATTTTAAAAATATTTCCACCTCCATTATTTATCAAAATTACTCTAAAATTTTTTGGAGTATAATCATTCCATAAAGCATTGCTATCGTAAAAAAAACTAATATCTCCAATAATAAGAGTTACTCTTTTTTTGCTATTTATAGAATATCCTATTGCAGTTGAAACACTCCCATCTATTCCTGATGTTCCACGATTACAATAAGATAAAATAAAGTTATTCTTTTTTATAAGAAACTGATAATATCTTATTATCATACTATTTCCTAATTGTAAAACTGAATTTTTAGGTATTTTAGAAAATACAATATTAAGTGCTAGTAGGTCAGAAAAACTTTTTTCTTTTTCAAAAAATTTTTTTTGTCTTTTTATTCTTGTTTGTTTTAATTTTTCCCATTTTTTTCTATAATTTGAACAAATATATTTATTATTGTATTTTTCTTTAAATGTTTTAAAAAATGTTTTAGGAGTAATTGGCCAATAAGTAGTTAATTTATAATAAGAATCAGGATAATTATTGCAATTATCACCTATATGCCAATGATAAGTTGGAGGATATTTTGTTAATAAATATCTAATGTTTTTAGATATAATATTATTTCCAATTGTCAATAATATATTAGGTCTTAAACTATTCCATTCTTTATAAGTTATTCCAAAAATCATTTGATCTATATTTGAGAAAAACATATCGTTATATATATGTGATGTACTTTCTATAAGAATGACAATAGTAGGATTAAAACTCATTTTTATCAAAATTTTTTTTATATTTTCATTTTCATTGCATAATCCTAACAAAATCATTTTTTTTTTACATTTACTCCATAATGATTTTTCTTTTTTATAATCTATAGATTTAACAATTTTTTTTTTTATAGATATAATTTTTATTATTTTTGGATTTACTTCTATACTATTAGTAGTTTTATAAAGTGGTTCTGAAAAAGGAATGTTTATGTGTATAGGTTTTTCATATACCATACATTTATTTATAGATTCATTTATTAACTTTTCGTCATACAATAATCCTTTTTCAGTTTCATCTTCTGTTAGTTGAATAAATGATGTTACGTGGTCTTTAAAAATATTTTCTTGATTAATTGATTGACCTTCAAATCCTCCTTTAATTTCTTTAGGTCTATCTGCAGTAATAATAATAATAGGAATTTTTTGATAAAATGCTTCTGTAACAGCTGGATAATAATTAACTACTGCTGAACCAGACGTACAATTTATAATAACTGGTTTTTTTATTTGTTGAGCCATTCCTATTGCAAAAAAACCAGCACAACGTTCATCTACTATACAATAAGTTTTAAATTTACTGTCTTGTGTAAAGTGAATTATAATTGGTGCATTTCTAGATCCTGGAGATATAATAATGTTAAAAATAGATTTTTTCTTTAATATTTTACATAAACTTTGTACAATTTTCTTTTTTGAGTATATTAAATTTTTCATCAATATTTTTTTAAATCAAACCACCATTTACATTTAAAACACATCCTGTTATATAATTTGATAAATATGATGCTAAAAATAAAGCACAATTGGCTACATCTTGTGGTTTCCCAGGTTTTTTTAGTGGTATATTTTTTATCCAATTTTCTTTTGTATTATATTTTAAATGTGAATTCATTTTTGTAGAAATATATCCTGGGGCTATAGCATTACAACGAATATTTTTTTTTCCAAATTCTTTAGCTACTGATTTAGTAAATCCAATAATTCCAGCTTTAGATGCAGCATAACTAGACTGAGCAATATTTCCTGTTAACCCTATAATTGAACTCATATTAATAATGTTGCCTTCCTTTTGTCTAATCATAGGAAAAATTGCATATTTCGTTAGATTAAAAACAGAATAAAGATTTGTTTTTATAACTTTATCCCAATCTTTTTCTGATATTTTAATAAGAAGATTATCTCTTATAATTCCTGCATTATTAACTAATATATCCAACCTTCCATATTTTTTGATTACATTTTCAATGAATAGTTTTGAAGAACTTGTATTTGATAAATCAATTTCATATGCTTCTACAAAATTATTAAATTCTTTTTTTAAATTTTCAGCTTCTATTTTAGAAGATAAAAAAGTAAATATTACATAAGCCCCATGTTTAACAAAAGTTTTTACAATAGACTTACCTATATCTCCTGATCCTCCAGTAACTATAGCTATTTTTTTATTTAATAGTTTCATTTATTGTGTATTTTTTTATTATTTTATATATGAAATTAAATTGTTCTTTTACATTCATAAATGTATTATCTATTTCTATATGATTTAATGATTTTTTTAGTGGTGATATTTTCCTACAAGTATCTTGATTATCTCTATAAATAATATTTTTTTTTATTTCTTCATAATAAATTATTTTACCTTTTTTTTTAATAGAATTATATCTTCTATATGCACGTATATCTAATGAACTTGTAAGAAAAAATTTTAATTCAGATTTTGGAAAAACATGATTACCTATATCTCTTCCATCTACTACTATTCCTTTGTTTTTTCCCATATGTCTTAGTATTTTTGTCAAAATGTTTCTAATTTCTGGTATTTTAGCAATTAAAGAGACTTTTTTATTTACATCATATGATCGAATTTCATTTCGTATATTTTCCTCATTAAAAAAAATATCTGTTTCATTTAATTTTTCATTCCATTTAAATATGAATTTTAAATTCTTTTTTTTTAAAAATTTTATAAAATTTTTTTTATTCCATAAATCGCTTTGAAAAATTTTATTTCGGATAGCTAATAAAGTTATGCATCTATACATAGAACCTGAATCTATATGTTTATATTGCAATTTTTTTGCTATATTTTTTGCTAACGTACTTTTTCCAGATGAAGAATAACCATCTATTGCAATAATTATTTTATTTTGGTTATTATGGTTCATGTTTATGAAAAAATTTATATTTATATGATAATAATTTATAAAAAAGTTTTACTGCCAGGAAGTCAGTAGAAAAATCTTTTGGATTAGGTAAAAGTTCAACTATATCAAATCCAACTATTTTTTTTTTTTTAAATACTTTTTTAAAAAATTTTAAACTTGTATACCAATTCAATCCACCAGGTTCAGGTGTCCCTGTCGATGGGGCAATACTAGGATCAAAAACATCTATATCTATGCTTAAAAAAACATTTTTTGATAGATTTTCAATAGATTTTTCCATCCAATAATCATTACTATTTATTTTATGCATGTAGAATATATTATCTTTTTGAACATATTTTTTTTCAGATATATCCATACTTCGTATTCCTATTTGTATAATAGAATGTTTTTTTGAAGCTTCATGCATAGAACAAGCATGATTATATAAATTACCTTTATATATAGGACGTAGATCAGCATGAGCATCCATATGAAGAATACTTAAATCAGAAAACTTTTCTCCAAAAGCTCTAATACTTCCTATAGATATGGAATGATCTCCACCAATAATAGTAATAAACTTTTTTTTTAAAATATATTTTTTTACGATATCATAAACTTTTTTTACCATTCTTTTTGGAGAAATAGAATAAATATTCTGTATTGAATAATCTATAAATATTCCTTTTTTATATACTTCATAATTAGTTTCAATATCATATAATTCTAAATGATTTGCTGCATATAAAAATGCTTTTGGTCCCATTTTGGAACCTTTTTTACAAGTTTGTGTTCTATCATATGGGATAGGAATTAATACTATTTTTGAATTTTCAATATTAGAATATTTTTTAGATATACCGGAAAAAGTTTTTTTTTCCATAATCCATAAAATTAATAACCTAATATATTTAATATTTCTTCGGGAGTTTGTGTTTTTCTAAATATTTTATATACTAAATTATTTTTTTCATTATCATTATGATTTATTAAAATGTGAATAGGTTGAGGAATTAAACAATGGTGAACTCCATTATATCCACTAATTGTATCTTGATAAGCTCCAGTATTAAAAAATCCAATATAAAGTGGGGAATCTTTTCTATAACAAGGAAGATGTATAGCATTTATATGTTGTTCTGAATTGTAATAATCATCACTATCACATGTTAATCCACCTAGAAATACTCTTTCATAAGAATCGTTCCAACGATTAATTGCCATCATTATGAATCTTTTATTAATAGCCCAAGTATCAGGTAGAGTAGTCATAAATGAACTGTCTATAATGTTCCATTTTTCTCTGTCATTTTGACGTTTTTGACCAAGAATTTTGTATATTATTCCACTACTTTCTCCTACAGTATATGAGCCAAATTCTGTGTATATATGTGGGACTGAAATATTTTCTTCTTGACAAAACTTTTTTATTCTATATATAATCTCATTAACCATATATTCATAATTATATGTGAAAGATATTGAAGTTTTTATTG
This sequence comes from Blattabacterium cuenoti, assembly GCF_014251275.1. Classification (GTDB taxonomy): domain Bacteria; phylum Bacteroidota; class Bacteroidia; order Flavobacteriales; family Blattabacteriaceae; genus Blattabacterium; species Blattabacterium cuenoti_AG. Next base: position 556,909 of record NZ_CP059183.1, on the reverse strand, counting down.
GGAACCCCCCACCTATATTTAGAATATCCAATTTTGGCTCTATTTTTTTTAGTTTTGCATATACGTGCAAGCATTTAAAAAGTTCATTCCAATAATAATCTGTATCTTTTATTCCTGTATTTACAAAAAAATGTAGCATTCTCAATTCTATTTTTGGATTATTTTTTATTTTATTCATATAAAAAAAAATAATATCCTTACACCTAATTCCTAATCTAGAAGTGTAAAATTCAAATTTTGGTTCTTCTTCAGAAGCAATTCTAATTCCTAATTTAAAAGGTGAGTTAATAGTCAAACTAAGTTGTTCTAACTCGTCAAAATTATCAAGAATGGGGATAATATTATAAAATCCATTATTTATGAGATAAGATATGTTATTTATATAATTTTTTGTTTTAAATCCATTACATATAATTTCTATATTTTTATTTGTTTTTCCTTTTTTGTAAAGATTTTTAACAATTTCTATATCATAAGCATATGAAGTTTCAATGCTAATATTATTTTTCAATACTTCTTCCAATATAAAGTAAAAATGAGAACTTTTTGTACAATAACAATAAGTGTATTTATTATTATATTGGTTAATGTTAATAGCCTTTTGAAACCATTTTTTTGCTTTTTTTATATTTTGTGATATTTTAGGTAAATATGTAAATTTTAATGGACTTCCATAATTTTTAATAAGATTTATTAATGGAATTCCATGAAATTCTAAAAAATTATTTTTAATAGTAAATTCTTCAGTAGGGAGCTCTAAAGTTTGATTTATTAGATCATAATAACTTTTTTTCATAGTATAAAAAAATTTGTAGAAGAAAATGTATAAAATTTTATTTTTTATTATTGTAATTGTACATGTACATTAAAAATTCCTTTAAAAATTTGTCTATTTCTCCATTCATTACAGATTGTATCTTAGTAGTTTCATAATTTGTCCTTAGATCTTTAACTAATTTATAAGGATGCATAATATAATTACGTATTTGAGAACCCCACTCTATTTTTTTTTTACTCGATTTTATTTTTTCTTCTTTTTCATTTTTTTTTAATAATTCTATGTTAAATAATCTTGATTTTAATAGTTTTAAAGCATTTTTTCTATTTTTTACTTGAGTACGGTCTTCAGTATTTTCTATAATAATACCAGTAGGAATATGACGTAATCGTACTCCAGTTTCAACTTTGTTTACATTTTGACCTCCTGCTCCACCAGAACGAAAAGTTTGCCATTCAATATCTGAATCTTTTATATTGATACTAATATTTTTATCTATCATTGGATAGACATAAACAGAAGAAAAAGAGGTATGTCTTTTAGAATTGCTATCAAAAGGAGATATTCTAATTAATCTGTGTACTCCATTTTCTCCTTTTAAATATCCAAATGCATATTTTCCTTCTATTTCTAATGTTACTGATTTAATTCCAGTAATTTCTCCATAAGTATGATGATTTTTTTTTACTGAAAAATTATTTTTATCCGCCCACATAATATACATTCTCATTAACATATTAGTCCAATCACAACTTTCAGTACCTCCAGCACCGGAAGATATTTGCAATATTGCATTTAAAACATCTTCTTTTTTTGATAAAATATTTTTTAACTCTATGTTATATAATAATTTTTTAGTTTTAAAGAATTGTTTTTCAAGTTCTTCATTTATATTTTCTTCTTTAGATAATGAATATATAATTTTTAAATCTTCTAGAGAAGTATTTAATTCTGTAAATTCTTTTACGCATTTATTCATATTCTGTATGTTCCTTATCCAATTTTTATATTGTATTTTATTTTTCCATAAATTTGTATTAAATATTTTTTTTTGTTCTTTTTTAAGATCTTTTTTTATTTTATCAATATTAAAAAAATTACAAATTTTAAGTACTTTTTTTGAAATAAAGTGTATTTCATCTTCTTTAATTATCATATTTGCGAAAATAAATATTTTGAAATAATTAGTCTATTAGACTATAAAATTATTTCGGTTATAAATTTTTTTTATATTATATAAAAAATTTTATATGAATTATAAAAAACTTACCTTAAAATCTCAGGAAGTAATACAAAATGCTCAATATATTGCATTAAATAAAAATCAACAGTCTATTGAAAATTCACATATTTTAAAATCGATTTTAAATGTCGAAAAAAACATAATTCCTTATATTTTTCAAAAATTATCAGTTAATTATAAAATAATAATAAAAGAATTAGATGATATTATATCCTCCTATCCAAAAATAATAAGTGGATCATTTACTCAACATTTCAGTAATAATGTTACAAAAATGTTAAATATATCTGAAAATTATGCTAAAATTTTAAAAGATGAATTTATTTCTGTAGAACATATTTTTTATGGAATTTTTGTTGTATCTGATAAAACTTCTCAATTATTAAAAAACCAAGGAATAACAGAAAATAAAATAAAAAGTATTATACAAAATATTAGAAATAAAAATGGTAATGTAGTTTCTTCTACGGTAGAAAATACATACAATGCGTTGGAGAAATATGCTAAAAATCTTAATGAATTGGCTTATAATGGGAAATTAGATCCTGTTATTGGAAGAGATGAAGAAATTCGTAGAGTATTACAAATATTATCTAGAAGAACAAAAAATAATCCTATTTTGATAGGAGAACCAGGAGTAGGAAAAACAGCTATTGCAGAAGGATTAGCTCACCGTATTACAAGTGGGGATATTCCAGAAAATTTAAAAAATAAGAGAGTTTTTTCCCTGGATATGGCATCTTTAATTGCAGGAGCAAAATATAAAGGAGAATTTGAAGAAAGACTAAAATCTGTAATAAAAGAAGTTACTTATTCAAATGGAAAAATTATTTTGTTTATTGATGAAATTCATACTTTAGTTGGGGCTGGAGGAGGAGAAGGAGCTATGGATGCAGCAAATATTTTGAAACCAGCATTAGCAAAAGGGGAACTTAGAGCAGTTGGAGCCACTACATTAAATGAATATCAGAAATATTTTAAAGAGGATAAAGCTTTAGAAAGAAGATTTCAACAAGTGTATGTTAATGAACCTACAGTATCTGATGCTATTTCTATATTACGTGGAATTAAAGATAAATATGAAAGTCATCACAAAGTAAGAATTAAAGATGAATCTATTATAGCTGCTGTAGAATTGTCTAAACGTTATATAAATGAACGTTATCTTCCTGATAAAGCAATTGATCTTATTGACGAGGCTGCTTCAAAATTGAGAATGGAAATTAATTCTAAACCAGAAAAACTAGATGTATTATATAGGAAAATTATGCATATGGAAATTCAAATAGAAGCTTTAAAGAGGGAGAAAGATGAAAAACAATTAATTCCTTTAAAAAAAGAATTATACAAATTAAATGATAAAAAAAATAAATTAGAATCTCAATGGCAAAGTGAAAAGGATTTAGTAGAAGGAATACAAAAGTCTAAAGATAAAATAGAACATTTTAAATTTGAATCTGAGCAAGCAGAAAGATTAGGAGATTATGGAAAAGTAGCAGAACTAAGATATGGGAAAATTAAGGAAGAAGAAAACAAAATAAAATTATTTGAAAAAGAATTAAAAAGTAAAGAATATAAAGGAAAAAAAATGATACAAGAGGAAGTATCAAAGGAAGATATAGCACAGGTAATTTCTAAATGGACTGGTATTCCCATTACTAAAATGTTACAAAGTGAAAAAAATAAATTGCTTTCTTTAGAGAAAGAATTGCATAAAAGAGTTATAGGACAAGATGAAGCAATTAAATCTATATCAAATGCAATAAGAAGGGTTAGAGCTGGATTACAAGATGAAAAAAGGCCTATAGGATCTTTTATTTTTATGGGTAGTACAGGAGTAGGAAAAACAGAACTTGCAAAGGCCTTATCAGAATATTTATTTGATGATGAAAATAATATGGTAAGAATAGATATGAGTGAATATCAAGAACGTCATTCTATAAGTAGATTAATAGGAGCTCCACCAGGATATGTAGGCTATGATGAAAGTGGGCAATTAACAGAATCTATAAGAAGAAGACCATATAGTGTTATTTTATTAGACGAAATAGAAAAAGCCCATTCTAATGTTTTTAATATACTTTTACAAGTTTTAGATGATGGAAGATTAACAGATAATAAAGGTAGAACGGTAAACTTTACTAATACAATTATTATTATGACTTCTAATATAGGATCAGATATTATTCAAAAAAATTTATATAAAGAAATTTCATATAATGAAATAGAAACTTTAAAAAAATCTATAGTTAATTTATTAAAAAATATTCTTAGACCAGAATTTATTAATCGTATAGATGAAATTATTTTATTTAAACCTCTTACTATAAAAGAAATTAAAGAAGTTGTTAAATTACAAATAAAAAAGTTGGAAAATATTTTATCAAAAAAAAATATTTCCATAGAATATACAAATGAAGCTATAGATTACTTATCAGAAAAGGGGTATGATTTTAATTTTGGTGCTAGACCATTAAAAAGAGTTATTCAACATGATATTTTAAACAATTTATCTAAGGAAATTCTTAAAGGTAAAATTAAAAAAAATTATAATATTTTGATAGATTTTTTTAAAGAACAAGGAATTGTATTTAGAAAATCAGAAAAATTAATAAAAGAAATTCATAGTGATTCATAAATCAGGTTTTATAGATATAATAGGAGATCCAAATGTTGGAAAATCAACTTTAATTAATTCTCTTGTTGGAGAAAAAATTTCTATTATTACAGATAAACCACAAACTACTCGTAAAAAAGTATTAGGAATTATTAATAAACCTAATTATCAAATGATATTTTCTGATACTCCAGGAATAATACATAAACCTGTTTATCTTATGCAAAAGATGATGATGATAGATATAAAAAAATCATTAAATTCTGCAGATATAATTTTAATAATTACAGAAATTGGAAAATACAAATATATTTCAAAAGATTTTTTTGATTGTATAACAAATAAAAATATACCTATAATTGTTTTAATTAATAAGATTGATAAAATAGGAATAAAATATAAAGAAAATGTATTATATAATACAATATATTATTGTAATAAACTATTTCCTGATTTAGAAATTTTACCAATATCTGCGTTGAAAAATATAAATAAAGATTTTTTAATGAAAAAAATAGAATCTTTATTGCCTGAACATCCACCTTTTTATCCTAAAAAATATATAAGTAATAGACCAAAACGTTTTTTCGTAAATGAAATGATAAGAGAAAATATATATATTTTATATGACAAAGAAATTCCTTATTCTACAGAAGTTGTAACTGATTTTTTTAAAGAAAAACAAAATATAATAAATATACGTTCTTCTATTTATGTAGAGAAAGAATCTCAAAAAGGAATTTTAATAGGAAAAAAAGGAAATATTTTGAATAAATTAAAACTTATGTCTATAAAAAATATAGAACATTTTTATGAAAAAAAAATTAGATTACTTTTCCATGTTAAAGTTAGTAAAAATTTCAGGTATAATTTTAGTAAATTAAAACATTTTGGATACTAGGATACTAAATTTTATATAAATTTTATAATAAAAAATTCTTTTTTACCAAATTGAAATAAAATATACTTGTCTTTTATTAAATCTTTTTTTACAAGCAAAAAATTTTTTTTTATAATAATTTTATTTACATAAATAGAATTATTTTTTATAGCATAATTTGCTTTTTTTTTAGATTTTAAAAATCTACTATTTTTCAATATATCTATTAAAAATATTCCATAATTTAATTCTTTCTTAGAAAATAAAATATGGGGAATATTTTCATATATGGAAGTCATTATATCTTCATTTAAAGATTGTAAAATTTTATTATTATTATCAAATAATATTGATGTTATTTTTGTTATTTTTTTTAATTCTTTATCTCCATGGATCCACTTAGTGATTACATTTGCTAATTTTTTTTGAAGTAATCTTTTACTTGGATTATATCTATGTTCTACTATTAAATTTTCTATTTTTTCTTTAGATAAAAATGTGTACATTTTTATATATTTTTCTGCGTCATTATCTGATATGTTTATCCAAAATTGGTATAATTTGTATGGAGAAGTTTTATTTCTATCTAACCATATATTTTCTAATTCTTCACTTTTTCCAAATTTTAATCCATTAGGGCTTGTTATAAGAGGACAAGTAAATCCATATACTTTTTTTCCTGTTATTTTTTTAATAAGTTCTATTCCGGTAATTATATTACCCCATTGATCTGATCCTCCAATTTGTAATTGGCAATTTTTTGTTCTATTCAAATGTAAATAGTCATACCCCTGTATAATAGAATATGATAATTCAGTAAAAGATAGTCCTTTTTTTTTGTTTTTTATTCTATTTTTTACAGAATCCTTAGATATCAAATAATTTACAGTAAAATGCTTTCCAATTTCACGAATAAATTCTATAAATGTAATGTTTTTAATCCAATCTAAATTATTTAACAATTCTATTTTTTTTGAATGATAACTAAATAAATTAAATATTTGATTTTTTATAGATATTACATATTTTTGTAATATATCTTTTTTCAAAAAAATTCTTTCATTCTTTTTTTCAGAAGGATCCCCTATAAATCCTGTTGCTTCACCAATAATTACTATTTGTTTGTGACCTATATTTTGAAGATGAATTGATACAATAATAGGAATTAAACTCCCTATGTGAAGAGAATCATATGTTGGATCAAATCCAATATAGACTGTAGTCTTTTTTCTAAGTATATTTTCTAATCCAGTAACTTTATCTTGAATTAATCCTCTCCAAGAGAGTTCGTCTAAAATATTTTGCATTATAGTTATAATTAATAAATGAAGAAAAAAATTATATTGTATAATCTATATAACTTATTTTTTAATTTTATTCACATATTTTTTGATTCCTTTTTTTATGAAAAAAGATTCTTATTTGTGTTAATAAAAATCTATATTTTTTTATTTTTTATAAATAATTTTATATTTTTTGTTCTTTGTTTTATGAAAAAGAAAAATAGTAAATTTCTAATAAAAATATATACTTATTTAATTTTCACAAAGATGCTGTTTATGTCTGTTGTATTTTTTTATTTTATTGATTATAATTATTCAAGTTATTTTAACTGTAGAATTAAAATATTTAATCTTGTTTTATCATATTTTGTAACATTGTTCATTAGTGTAATTATTATTACAAATAAATAATTGTTTCTATCTTAATTTTAAATTATTTTTAATAAATCTTTCTCTTACAATGTATTCTACAGATTTATTTTCTATTTTTGAAGAAATCCAAGATAAAATATCCAAATACAAAAAAGTTCTTTTTTCATAAGGATGATTGTAGTATTTTATTAATTTTTCTTTCAATTTTATAAAATTATTTTTTACTTGATGTGGATATACACTTCTTAAATTTTTGAAAAAAAGAATAATTTCTTTTTGAACAATATATCCATCATTCATTTTTATGAAAAATTTATACGTAGACTGTATTTTTTGATCCATATTATCATCTAAACCACTTTCGTAACAAGATATTAAATATAATAATCTAGAAAAACATTGTAAATCTTGTCGTAAGTTTTTTCTTTTATTTTCTATAATATTAGATAAATATTTAATAGTATTAGAATAATCTCCACTACCAAAATATAAACATGAAATTTTGTAGTATAGTACCATTATATAATGATAGTCCATTCGTTTACAAAATTTTTTAAAATTTGATATAAACGATGGAATTATTTTTTTAACTCCTTCAGAAAAAGTTCCATCCATATAATGTTTATTAATTCGATTAGCATATGTATATATGAAAATTAATATTTCAGTATTTTCGTTTATAAGTATTTTTTTGTTTTTTACTTCATTTTCAAATTGCATTAATACACTTGTGAATTTTGAATAATGATTTAAATAAAATAGTGTATCTAATAAATAATGATATCCTTTAATATAACTTACTGGAGCTATTTTTTTTGCATTTGAATAAGATTGAAATAATTTTATCCATTTTTTAGATGATCTATAGCACATTATAAAATCTTGACGAATATGATAATACCATGCTTTAGATTGATATAAAAATAATTTTTCATAAAAACTAAGTTTAGTTATATTAAATTTTTGAGTATTGGTACGAAAATAAGTTTCTATAAAAATATTGTCTTTTTCATTTCTTACGTATCCTACTTTTAAATATAGATCATAAAGTTCTAATGATAAACTGGATAATGCATTACATTGTTTTATCTTTTCTACTAATTCTTTAGATTCTGAAGACAGATCTTCTGATCTAGAACAAATACTTCTAGTTATATGTTGAGATTCTATCATTTTTTCAAATTCTACTAATTCCAATAAAATAGTGTTTAATTCATAATTTTTTGCGATTATTTTGGCTTTTTTCAAAAGTTTTAAACTTTGTATATATAGACCTTTATTATATAATATTCTAGAGAAATCTAGATACTGACGTATTTTAATATCATAATTTATTTTTACATGTTGAATTTTTAGACTTATTAATAATTGATTATATAAATATCTTTTAATATTGGATAGTTGAACTTTACTTATTTTTGTATTATTCAATATTTTTTTTTCATTATAATTATCAATTTTCATCATATTCTTAAATAACATCATAAACTTGGAATTTTTATTTTTTTTTATGCGTTTTACATATAATTGAAAATGTCTTTTTTCAGATTTTGATAATGTTTTAATTAATAAAAAAAGATTATCATATTGATTTTTCATGTAATTGGATATAGTATTTTTTCTTTTATGTTATACGTTGATAAATAACTGAATAAAAATTATGTGTTATCATTAGATATTGTAACTATTAAAATAGTTTGTTTCTATTTTCTTTACGTAAAAAATAGTTTTGGGTTTTTATATAAAAAATTTTATGCATAATGAAGAAGAAAAGAATTAAAATTTTTGATACATCATTACGAGATGGTGAACAAATTCCAGGATGCAAGTTGAAAACTAAAGAAAAAATAAAAATTGCGAAAAAATTAGAAGAATTAGGTGTTGATGTTATAGAGGCTGGATTCCCTATTTCTAGTCCAGGAGATTATAACTCTGTACAAGAAATTTCTAAAAATATATCAAATTCAGTTGTATGTGCTTTATCTAGAGCTTTAGAAAAAGATATAAATATAGCTTGGAATGCTATAAAATTTGCTAAAAAACCTAGAATTCATACCGGAATAGGAACTTCAAATTATCATATTCGTTACAAATTTAACAGTAATAAAGAAAAAATAATAGAAATAGCTGAAAAAGCGGTAAAATATGCAAAAAAATTTACAGAAGATGTAGAATTTTATGCAGAAGATGCAGGTAGAACAGAAAATATTTTTTTAGCAATAGTATGTGAAAAAGTTATTAAAAGTGGGGCTACTGTAATTAATATTCCTGATACTACAGGATACTGTTTACCAAAAGAATATGGAGAAAAAATAAATTTTTTAAAAGAAAATGTAAAAGGAATACACAAAGTAATATTATCCACACATTGTCACAATGATTTAGGGTTGGCTACTGCTAATTCTTTATATGGGGTAATTAATGGAGCAGAACAAGTTGAATGTACTATTAATGGAATTGGGGAAAGAGCTGGGAACACTTCATTAGAAGAAATTGTAATGATTATGAAACAAAATCCTAGTTTAAACTTTTATACAAGTATAAAAACTAGACAACTAACAGATGTTAGTAGTTTAGTTTCTAAATATACAGGAATAAAAATTCAGGCAAATAAAGCAATAGTTGGTATGAATGCATTTTCTCATTCATCTGGTATACATCAAGATGGGGTAATTAAAAATAAAGTAACATATGAAAGCATTAATCCAAGAGATGTTGGTGTAGATAGGTCATCAATTGTTTTAACTGCAAGAAGTGGAAGAGCAGCATTGTCATATCGTTATAAAAAATTAGGAATTATTTTGAATAAAAGTTCTTTAGATTTAGTTTATTCTATTTTTTTAGAATATGCAGATAAAAATATAGAAATTACGGATAAAGAATTGATGATTATATTAGAAAAAGCAAAATTAAACAAAAAAAATTTTTTACATTCTGATATTAGAATAAATGTTATATAATAATAAGATAAAAAAACCAAAATCATTATTTGATAAAATTTGGGATGCACATTTAGTAAAAAAATTAGAAAATAATATAGATGTTATTTATATAGATAAACATTATATACATGAAGTCACTAGTCCACAAGCATTTTTAAAACTAGAGGAAAAAAATTTACAAATTTTTAGGCCAAAACAAATTATTGCTACAGTGGATCATAATGTTCCTACAATAAACCAACATCTTCCAATATCTGATCCTTTATCAAGAAACCAAATAAATTTATTAACAAATAATTGTAAAAAGTTTGGAATTCATTGCTTATATAAATTAGGTGATAAGAATAATGGTATAGTTCATGTTATTGGACCTGAATTGGGTCATACATTACCTGGAATGACAATAGTTTGTGGAGATAGTCATACTTCAACTCATGGGGCATTCGGATGTATCGCTTTTGGAATTGGAACTAGCCAAGTAGCTATGGTAATGGCTAGTCAATGTTTATTATTATATAAACCAAAACAAATGAGAATTTGTATAAATGGAAAGTTGAAAAAAAGTGTTACATCAAAAGATGTAATATTGTATATTATTTCCAAATTAGGTGTTAATGCAGGAGTTGGATATTTTATAGAATATAGTGGGACTGTATTTGATAAAATGAGTATGGAAGGAAGAATGACAATTTGTAATATGAGTATTGAAATGGGATCAAAAGGTGGTCTTATTTATCCAGACAAAATTACTATAGATTATATTAATAAAATATACATTAAATTAAATGAAAATATAATAAAATATTGGAAATCATTAAAAACTGATAAAGATTTTATTTTTGATAAAGAATATACGTTTAAAGCAGAAGAGATTTCTCCTATGATAACTTATGGTACAAATCCAGGAATGGCCATAAAAATAAATGAATCTATTCCAGATAAATCATTTTTTAATGAAACATCTTTTAAATCATTGAATTATATGGGTTTTTGTCCAGGAGAATCTTTAATTGGAAAAAATATAAATTATGTATTTATAGGAAGTTGTACTAATTCTAGAATAGAAGATCTTAGACTAGTAGCATCTATAGTTAAAGGAAAAAAGAAAGCTAAAAATGTTAGAACTATTATTGTCCCTGGGTCTAATAAAGTAGTAGAACAAGCAAAAAAAGAAGGATTAGATATCATTTTTAGAGAATCTGAATTAGAATTTAGACAACCAGGATGTTCGGCATGTTTAGGGATGAATGAAGATAAAATTCCTTCAGGAGAATATTGTATTTCTACCTCTAATAGAAATTTTGAAGGTAGACAAGGCCCAGGAGCAAGAACTTTACTTGCAAGTCCTTTAACTGCGGCTGTTGTTTCTATAGTAGGTAAAATAGTAAATATAGACAAATATGTTTATGAAGAAATTAAAAGTTATTATTAGTAGAATAGTACCTCTATATATAGATGATATAGATACAGATCAGATTATCCCTGCTCGTTTTTTAAAGGAATTTAAACGTAAAGTTTATGCAAAAAATCTTTTCATAGATTGGAAATATAAAAAGAATGGATTGATAAATAAGGATTTTATTTTGAACAATCCTAATTTTAAAGGAAAAATTCTTTTGTCTGGAAGAAATTTTGGATGTGGATCTAGTAGAGAACATGCAGTATGGGCTCTTTTAGATTATGGATTTAGAGTAATAATATCTAGTTTTTTTGCTGATATTTTTAAAGAAAATGCATTAAATAATGGGTTGTTACCAGTAGAAATATCAGATGTTTTTGTAAAAAAATTATTTAACATTACGAAAAAGAATCCAAAAATTAAAGTAAAAGTGGATTTATTAAATCAAAAAATATCTATTATAAATACAAAAGAAATTAATACTTTTTATATTCATCCATACAAAAAATATTGTTTTATTAATGGATATGACGATATAGATTTTTTAGTTTCTATGAAAAAAGAAATAGAAATTTTTGAAAGAAAAAAAAAATATATTTTTTAATATGGAAAAAAATATTTCTGTAATATATGGAGATGGAATAGGCCCTGAAATTATGAAAGAAACAATAAAAATTTTGAATTCCATTACAAAAAAATATGGACATAACTTTTATTATCACTATTTATTAGCTGGTATTGAAGCAATAAAAATGACAGGGAATCCTATTCCAGAAAAAACATTACAAATTTGTTCAAAATCAGATGCAATATTATTGGGATGTATAGGGGATCCTGCATATAAATGCAAAAGTGGATATAAAAAAATTACACCAGAAGATGGTTTATTACAACTTAGAAAGAAAATGAAATTATATTGTAATATACGTCCCGTAATTTTTTATCCAGATATTCATAGATCACCTATAAATAGAGAATTATTAAAAAATGTTAATTTTGTTATATATAGGGAATTAACTGGGGGAATTTATTTTGGAGAAAAAGGAAGGAATGAAAGTGGAGAATTAGCTTATGATAATTGTATATATTCTAAAAATGAAATAGAAAGAATTGGTAATTTAGCATTTAAAGCTTCTATTAGTAGAAGAAAAAAACTAACCTTGGTAGATAAATCTAATGTATTAGAAACTTCTAAATTATGGAGAGAAGTTATAATTAAAATAGGATTATCTTATCCTGAAGTAAAACTAGATTTTTTATATATAGATAATGCAGCTATGCAGATTATTCTAAATCCTAGTAGATTTGATGTTATTTTAACGGATAATATGTTTGGAGATATTTTATCAGATGAATCTAGTGTAATATGTGGATCAATAGGAATGTTACCTTCTTCTTCCATAGGTGGAAAGACTCCATTATTTGAACCAGTTCATGGATCTTATCCTAAAGCAAAAGGAAAAAATATAGCAAATCCACTGGGATGTATATTATCTGGATCTATGATGTTGGAATATTTTGGAATGCATAAAGAAAAATGTCTTTTAGAAGAAGCTGTAAAAAAATCTATAGAAAATGGTGTTTTTACAGAGGATATTTGTTATAATACAAATCCAAGTACAACAGAAGATGTTGGAAATTATATTAAGAAATATATTGATAATCAATAAGTTTTTCTACTATTGGAATTTTAGGATCCAAAATTTCTGAAATTCTATATAATAGATGAGGAAGAAAATATTCTTTATAATTTTTGTATGTTATATTATATTTTTCTTTAAAAAAAAAGTTTATTGGAATTTTAAATATAGAATTATCCATTGATTGTATAGGAGAAACAATTCCTATTAAAGGTGAATATTTTTTATTTATCATATTAGAACTAAACCATAAATATGTATAGATAAGTAATTGCATAATATTTTCGTATTTTGGATTAATAAAAATATCTTTAACATCTTCTTTATAAATGTTTATTGATTTTCTTTTTGAAATCCCTATTTTATAATCAATAATTCTTATTTTTCCATCTAATTCATCTATACGATCTATTATCCCATGTAATTTTACTTTTTTAGATTTTATTTTTAATAAAGTAGATGTTTTATATTCTATTTTTTTTATAATAATATTGTGCCCATTTTTAATATATTTTTCGTCCCATGAAAGAAAATTTTTTATATAATTTTTTATTATAAAGTATAATAACATGTTTTCTCCACTTATTGTTTTATTTTCTTCTAAAAAAAATTTATTTATTATGATGTCTATTATACTTTTTTTTTCTTTAATCCAATCAATAGTAATATTATTTCCTATTATAGAGGAATATAATATTTTTAGTATTTTATGAATAATTTTTCCTATTATTATTCTGGGAAATTTTTCTTTTTCTTCTTGTTCATTTATTTTTAATATTTTTTTGCAATAAAAAAATATTGGGTTTTTATTATATAATTTTATAGAACTTGGAGAGATCCCACTATTTACAAGATTGTGTAAAGAATTAAGAAAAGATTTAGTTTTACTAATTATAATAGGATTTTCTATAATATTATTAGAAATATTAAACATTTTATTTTCAATTGATAATTTTGATATAATTTTTAATTTTTTAATAAATGGACTGCTTTCTCCATTATTTATTTCATCTGGGTGGGTTTTGAATAAAAGAAATGTTTTTTTTGAAGATTTATAAATTCTTATAAAATTAAGAAAGTAATAATCATTATTATTATTATAAGAATTAATATTAAATTTTTTTTTAATATCAAATGGAATATAAGAAAATTTTTTTTTTTTTGGAGGAATTACTCCACTATTAAAAGAAGTTATTATTGTTAAATCAAATTTTTCTATGAAATTATCTGTAAATTCTTTAACAAATAATCCTTTTTTGTTTATAGTTTTATAACGTATTTTTCCAGTTTTAACAAACTGTTCATACATGTGGTAAAAATCGTTAATTTTAAATGAAAATTTATTTTTTATCCTTGTTATTATTTTAATTTTTAAAATAAATTTTTCTAATTTAGAAAGAAATTTTAATTCTAAAAAATGTTTTTTTACATTATAAAACAAATAATTTTTAAATTTTCTTACTATACTTAAAATCCCTATTAAAACATTTTTTATGTTTAGTGTGTTTATTTGAAAAATAATTCCAATATCATTTTTAGAAAAAAATTTTTTTATATATCCATCTAACAATAAATTTTTTATGTATTGTTTTATTAGTATATTTTTTGAATGTTTATTCAATAAAAATTTAAAAATAGATTGAAAAGTATAATTAATAGGAATTATTTTAAAGGGATAATCTATATCGAATGATATTTTTATTTTTAAAATATTGTTTACAGAGTAAATTATAGGAATTATAAGATTTATATCTCCTGGAATTATTAATATATTATTATGGGTTTTTGTCTTTTTTTTTTTAATAAATTTACGTATTATTTTTTCTAAAATTTTTACTTGTTCTATTTCTTTAGAAACACTTATTATTTTCAATTTTGAAAAATTATTAATTTTATTATCATTATATTTTATAATGTAATCTTTTGTAAAAAATTTTTTCATAGATAATTCATATAAGTATCCTTTATGGTATTCCTTTATTTTTTTTATAAAATTATTTTCCCATTTATTAAAAATGAAATCTTTTCTAAAAAAAAATATAATCTCTTCACATGAACTATTTGATAAAAAATTATATAGATTAGGAACTACTTTTTTAAAAAGTAATTCTTTATAAATTATTCTTTTTATAATTAGTTGAGAATGTATTAAATAATAATACTTTTTAATAATATCCCAAAATATAAAAGGATTTTCTTTATAAAAAGAATTTTTACACTTCCATTTTTTTATTGTTTCTGTAGAAATAATATTTGAGAAAAATTTATCAATATTAAAATCAATATTTTGTATATCATATAAAATATTAGGAATCCATTTTAAATATTCTAAAGATTTTTTTACTAAAAAATCACTTTCCTTTAAAAAATAAAGAAAATGAAGAAAGATATAATAATTATCTATTTTTTTTAATCCAGAAATCTTTTCTAAGAATTTTTCTATTGTAAAAAATTTAGTTTTTGTATTTTTAAAATTAGCATTATATTCATTTGATAATAATTCTATAAAAGTAGAATCTTTTGATATGAATATAAATCGTTTTTTTAAAGTTTTTCCATCATCAAAAAATGACGATATATTTCTTATTATTTTTTCTATTTCCACAAATATTTAAGTATTAAGGAAAAATCTTTCAATGGTTATTTTATCTTGTTTAATTTGATATTGTAATTGTTTAATAGAATTGAATTTTATTTCTTTACGAATAATTTTTATAATTGATATTATTATTTTTTGTCCATAAATATTTTTAAAAAAATCAAAAATATGTACTTCTATTTTAATATTTTTTTCTTTATGGGAAATAGTAGGATTAATTCCAATGTTTAACATACCTTTATAAATTTTATTTAAAAAATGTATTTTTACTGCATAAACTCCTTTTTTTGGAACTAGTTTTATTGGATTAACTTTTAAATTTGCAGTTGGAAACTTAATAAGTTTTCCTATACCTTTTCCTTTTACAACATATCCTGATAAAGTATAAAAATATCCTAAAGCTTTATTTGCCCAATCTATGTTCCCTAATAAAAGAGATTTTCTAATTTTTGTTGAGCTAATAATATTCATTTTTAATTTATATGGATAAATTTTTAAAAGTTTAAATCCATAAATATGAGAAAGTTTTTTTATTTCTTTGTAAGTTCCACATCTATTTCTTCCAATATGGAAATCGTATCCAACAATTAATTTTACAATTATTATTTTAGAATAAATAATTTTTTGTAAGAAATCTTTTATATCTAACTTAGAAAAGTTTTTTGTAAATGGGTGTATTATTAAATGTTTTATCCCCGTTTTTTTTAAATTTTGTATTCTTTCAGAAATAGTATTTAAATATAAAAATTTTTCATTTTGTGATAATATTTCTTTCGGATGTGGATGAAATGTAAGTAATACTGAAGAATATTTTTTGTTTTTTTTAAGAAAGAAACTTTTTATTATTTTTTTGTGCCCTATATGTACTCCATCGAAAATTCCTATTGTAAATACACATGGATTTAAAGAGTAAAATTCATCTATAGATGAATAGATTTTCAAAATTTTTTATATTTTCTCTTACATTTACAAATATAAATATATAAATAGATATTTTATAAAATGTAATATGATAATGCAAAATCATAGTAATAAAAAAATAAAAGGAATAATTACTAAAATTATAGGACCTGTAATAGACGTTTTTTTTGAAAAAGACGTAGAATTACCTAATATTTATGATTCGTTGGAGATACATTTATCTAAAGAATTAAAAATAGTTTTAGAAATTCAACAACATATTGGAAACAATAAAGTAAGATGCTTATCAATGGAGGAAACAAATGGATTAAAAAGAGGTGATGAAGTATATATGACTAATAATCCAATTAGTATTCCAGTAGGAGATGAACTAAATGGTAGAGTGTTAAATGTTTTAGGAGATTGTATTGACGGTTTGGGAAATATAGATACTTCATTATTTATGCCAATTCATAACGATCCTCCTGAATTTAAAAACTTATCAACAGAGACTGAAATATTATATACTGGAATAAAAGTAATTGATTTGATTGGACCTTATCCAAAAGGAGGAAAAATAGGATTATTTGGTGGAGCTGGAGTAGGAAAAACAGTATTAATACAAGAATTGATAAATAATATTGCAAAAGGATACGGAGGTAGATCAGTCTTTGCTGGAGTAGGTGAAAGATCAAGAGAAGGGAATGACTTGCTAAGAGAGATGATAGAATCTGGTATTATTAAATATGGAGAGTCATTTGTAGAATCAATGAAAAATGGATTTTGGGATTTGTCTAAAGTAGATAAAGAAGTTTTAAAAAAATCTAAAGCTACTTTTATTTTTGGGCAAATGAATGAGTCCCCTGGGGCAAGAGCTAGAGTAGCTTTATCCGGATTAACAATTGCTGAATATTATAGAGATAAGATAAACAAAAAAAGAGAAGGACAAGATGTATTATTTTTTATAGATAATATATTTAGATTTACTCAAGCTGGGTCAGAAGTTTCCACCTTATTAGGAAGAATTCCATCGTCTGTAGGATATCAACCTACTTTATCATCAGAAATGGGAGTAATGCAAGAAAGAATTACATCTACTAAAAAAGGTTCTATTACATCTGTACAAGCTGTATATGTTCCTGCAGACGATTTAACTGATCCTGCTCCAGCAGTAACATTTTCTCATTTAGATGCAACTACAGTTCTTTCTAGAAAAATTGCTTCTTTAGGTATTTATCCATCAGTAGATCCATTAGACTCTACTTCAAGAATCTTATCTCCAGAAATAGTAGATAAAAATCATTATGATTGTGCACAAAAAGTTAAAGAAATTTTACAAAAATATAATTCATTACAAGACATAATAGCTATTTTAGGAATAGAAGAACTAAGTGATGATGATAAATTAATTGTCTCCAGAGCTAGAAAAGTACAACGGTTTTTATCTCAGCCTTTTCATGTAGCAAAACAGTTTACTGGAATAGAAGGGGAATTTGTAAAAATTGAAGATACTATAAAAGGATTTAATATGATAATAGATGGAGAATTAGATAACATTCCAGAAATATCATTTAATTTAAAAGGAACTATTGAACAAGTAATAGAATCTGGAGAAAAAATTATATCAAATATTTCATGAAAATAAAAATATTTAAATTACAAAATATTGAATATAAAGGAGAAGTAATTTCGATATATGCTCCAGGAATAGATGGCTATTTTCAAATATTAGATAATCATACTTCATTTATTTCTATTCTAAAAAGTGGAATATTAAAATTTTATTTTTATGAAAAAAATAAAAAAATTATAAAGAAAATGAAAATAAAAAATGGAATTTTTCAAGTAAAAGAAAATGATGTTTTAATTTTTATATGATTAATTTTTTCCTTAAACTAAACTAAAATATTCTTTTCTATTTTTGAATATTTTTATAGCATTTAAAATAGATTTTTAAAAATAATTTGCATTTGCAATTCATTTTTTTTCCATATCATATACGACTAAATGATACGGAATAGTACTGAACTTACTAAGATCAGCAGTAAAATTAACTACATTATGGGGTCTAATAATTTTAAATGTAATTAATCATTGATAATGATACATTGCTAAAACAAATTTATTTACAAAAATAAATTATCTAATATAATATGAGCCAGTAACTAATAATTTTTTTTAAAAAAAATATTTAATAGCTAGTATTATGTTTTTTTCTTATTTTACTACTAAATCTTTTATCAAATATTACAATAATTTTGAGATTATATCCTAAAACTGAAATTTAAAACAATTTTTAATTTATCATTATTATTATTAATATAATAATATAATAATTCTCCACCTAATTAATGTATTTTATAAATATTAAGTATAGCAAAAAAATGTAAATTATTTAAAATTCCTTAATTTTTTATTCACTAGGGCTGTAACAATAATATCTATTTATTTTTTTTTAAAGCTTTTGTATTTTGTAGCTTTTTTTATAAAATATTTTTAAAAATATTTATATTAATAATTGTATTTTTTTTGCAATTATTTTACAGTAAAATATGTAAATAATCAAATTTATATATGATTTACAAAAGTTTACTAATTTTGTATTATAAAAAAATATGATATTATGTCTGATATTGCATCTAGAGTTCATGCCATTATCGTAGATAAACTAAGTATAGAAAAAAATGAAATTTTTTCTAATACTCGTTTTACTAACGATTTAGGAGCAGATTCATTAGATATAGTTGAACTTATAATGGAATTTGAAAAAGAGTTTGATATTAGTATTCCTGATGAAAAAGCAGAGAGAATTACCACTGTAGGGGACGCTATACAGGCCATAGAATATATTTTAATTGAAAAAAATAATTCACAAAAAAAATAAAAAATAATATAAATTCTGTTATTATGTAACAATAAAATATGGATAAATTAAAAAGAGTAGTAGTAACAGGTATTGGAGCAATAACTCCAATAGGAAATAATATTAAAGAATATTGGAGTTCTCTTATAAATGGTAAAAGTGGATCTGCACCTATTACTTATTTCGATACTAAAAAATATAAAACAAAATTTGCTTGTGAATTGAAAAATTATGATCCTAATATTTTTTTTAGTAAAAAAGAACTTAAAAAGTTAGATCCATGTTCTCAATATGGTATAGTGGCATCTGAAGAAGCTATAAAGAATAGTAAAATTAATTTTTCTAATGAAAAAAAAGATAGAATTGGAGTAATTTGGGGTTCAGGAATAGGTGGATTACTAAATTTAGAGGAATCAATATCTGATCATATAAACAGAAGTAACTATCCTAGGTTTAGTCCATTTTTTATCCCTAAAATGTTGATAGATATTACAGCTGGAATTATTTCCATTAACTATGGAATACAGGGGCCTAATTATGCAACCGTTTCTTCTTGTGCATCTTCTTCTAATGCCATAGTTGATGCTTATCATTTAATATGTTTAAATAAAGCAGATGTAATTATTTCTGGAGGATCAGAAGCAGCTATTACGCAAAGTGGAATTGGTGGGTTTAATGCTATTCATGCATTGTCTATTAAAAATAATGAATATAAAACTGCATCTAGACCTTTTGATAAGGATAGAGATGGTTTTGTATTAGGAGAAGGAGCAGGGTGTATACTTCTTGAAGAGTATGAACATGCTAAAGATAGAGGAGCATATATATATGCTGAAGTAATAGGAGTAGGTATGTCTGGAGATGCTTATCATATTACAGCGCCACATCCAGAAGGAAAAGGAATTATTTTAGCTATGAAATCAGCTATAAAAGATTCTGGAATTAAACCAGGAGAAGTAGATCATATTAATTCACATGGAACTTCTACTAAATTAGGAGATATTGCAGAAGTAAAAGCTATGAAAAAAGTTTTTTCTAATAACATTTATAATATAGATATTAATTCTACAAAATCTATGACTGGACATTTGTTAGGAGCGGCAGGAGCTATAGAAGCAATAGCGTCTATTCTTCCTTTGACAAAAGAAATAATTCCTCCAACTATTAATTTATTTAACATAGACAAAAATATAGATTCTAAAATAAAGTTTACTCCAAATAAATACATTAAAAAAAAAGTATCAATTAGCATGTGCAATTCATTTGGATTTGGAGGTCATAATGTTTGTATTTTATTTAAAAAAATAAATGTTATTTGACTAATAATGTTAAAAAAAAAAAGTAAAGATCCTACTTTAGTTAAAAAATTAAAGAAAATATTAGGTTTTTCTCCAAAAAATATAGATTCTTTAAAAGAAACATTTATATATAATTTTTCTGCAAAAAAAAGAAATTTAAATAAAAGTTATTCTGTAAACTTCCAAAGATTAGAATTTCTAGGAGATTCTGTCTTAAACACTATAATCTCACATTTTTTGTGTGAAAAGTTACCGGAAAAAGAAGAAGGTGAATTGACACAAATACGGTCAAAAATAGTGTGTAGAAAAAATTTAAATAAACTTTCTAAAAAATTAACTATTACAGATATATTTTTCGATAAAACTGTTATATACGAGAATAATGTATTGGGGAATACATTAGAAGCTTTAATAGGATTTATATATTTAGAAGTTGGATATCAAGGATGTAAAGAATTTGTTCATAAAAAAATTATACATGATCATGTAAATATAGTAAAATTGCAAAATGAAATTTTTAGTTATAAAGTCTGGATAATAGAATGGTGTCAAAAAAGAAAATTTTTGATAAATTTTAACACTTTTAGAGAAGAAAAAGAAAAAAATAGAATTATTTATTTGTCTGAATTTAAGATAACAGAATATGACCTTATTACTAAGGGGAGAGGTCCATCAAAAAAAAAATCAGAAGAAATGGCAGCAAAAAAAGCGTATTTTATTATTATTAATAAAAAAAATATAAAAAATCTTTAAATAAAAGATTATGCTTAATCAAAAAAAATTTTCTTATATAACAAAAGGATATGGTCATCCTTTAATATTGCTTCATGGATTAATGGGGGGATTAAGTAATTTTAAATATATTTTAGACTTTTTTCCAAAAAAAGGTTACAAAGTAATTTTTCCATCTTTACCTCTTTATAAAATGCCTTTATTATTAACAAATATTTCTAATTTATCTAAATATATAATGGAATTCTTAGTAAGAATAAAAGTTAGAAAAGTTACTCTAATTGGAAATTCTTTAGGAGGACATGTTGCTTTAATTGTAGCAAAAAAAAGATTAGATTTAGTACATTCAGTTGTATTAACAGGTAGTTCTGGTTTATTTGAAAAATCTATTGGATACAATTTTCCTAAGAGAGAAAATTATGAATATATTAAAAAAAAATCTCAAGAAGTATTTTATGATCCAAAAATAGCTACAAAAGAATTAGTAGATGAAGTTTTTAATATTGTTAATGATAAAAAAAAAGTAATAAGAACTTTATATCTTGCTAAAAGTTCTATTAAATATAATATGTCTAGAGATTTATCTATGATTACTCAACCTATTTGTTTAATTTGGGGTAAACAGGATCATGTTACTCCACCAGAAGTAGCAAGATTATTTCACAGATTATTACCAAAATCAGAACTCTATTGGATAGATAAGTGCGGGCATGTTCCTATGATGGAACATCCAGAAATATTCATTAAAATATTGGAGGATTGGCTATCTAAATTAAACTTAAATAATGAAAATTACTTCTGTAAAATTTAAAGAAAGTGTTATTAGTATTTATAGGCTATTGACCATGAAAAATAAAGTTGAAGAATATGCTTTTGTAGGTAGATCAAATGTAGGAAAATCTAGTTTAATAAATTATTTAACTAATCAAAAGAGAATAGCAAAAGTTTCTTCACTACCTGGAAAAACAAAATATATAAATTTCTTTTTAATAAATAATAAATGGTATTTTATTGATCTTCCTGGTTATGGTTATTCATATAGAAAAAAAGGTATAAAAAAAAATCAAAAACTAATGATAAATTATATCCTTTATAGAAAAAAAATTACTTGTTTATTTTTATTAATAGATTGTAATGTATCAATACAGAAAATTGATTTTTTTTTCATAAAAATTATTATGAATAAAAATGTAAAATTTTGTGTTGTTTTTACTAAAGTTGACAAATTAAGATCAAAAAAAAAGGTAGAAGAAAGTATTTTTTTTTGTTTAAACAAATTAAAAAATAAAAAAATAAAAATACATAAGTATTTTGTAATATCTGCAAAGAATAAATTTGGAAAAAAAAATATAATTAAATATATAGAAGAATTGAATAAAATTAATTATAAACAAAAACTAAGTATTCCTAGTTCATAGGATTTTAAACCAAATCCAAAAATTGTCCCTTTACAAACGTGTGATATAAATGATTTTTTTCTAAAATTTTCTCTTGCATAAATGTTGGATATATGTATTTCTATTACAGGAGTTATAATAGTTTTAATAGCATCTGAAATTCCTATAGAAGTATGAGTATATGCTCCAGCATTTAAAATAATTCCGTTTGATTTTTTGAACCCTATATTATGTAATTTATTTATAATCTTTCCTTCACAATTATTTTGATAGTAATCAATTTCTATGTTTGAAAAATATTTTTTTTTTTTTATTTTTTCTAGAAAGTCAAAGAAGTTTTCTGATCCATATAAATCTATTTCTCTAATTCCGAGAAGATTTAGATTAGGACCATTAATTATAGTTATTTTTTTTTTCATATAAAAAATTTTTTTCTAAAATTTCTTTAATTTTTTTATGACTAACCTGCATCCAGATTCCTCTTTTAATAAATTTTTTAGTAAATCCTCCAAAGTTTATTCTGTCTAGGTGTATTACTTTGTAATTTAATTTTTTGAATATTCTTTTTACTATTCTATTCCATCCTACACATAATCCTATTTCTATTTTTTTTTTATTTCTTTTTACACGTATGAAATTTACTTTTACTCTTCCTTCTTTAAGATATATTTCTCCTTTTCTAATTTTTTCCAATTCATCCGAACTAATTTGTTTATTTAATAATACACAGTAAATTTTTTGTACATGATATTTTGGATGAGTTAATTTTTCAGTTATTGTTCCATCATTTGTAATAAGTAACATCCCCGTTGTATTCCTATCTAACCTACCAACAGGGAATAATTTATATTTTTTTAAATGATTTGGAATTAAACTCATTACTGTTTTTCTATTTAATTGATCTTTTGTAGTAGTAACAAATCCTTTAGGTTTGTTAATTAATAAATAAACTTTTTCTTCTATTTGTATTTTTTCTCCATTTAGTTTAACAAGATCATTATTATTAATAACAGTTCCTAATTTGGTAATTATTTTCCCATTAACTTCTACAAGTCCTAATTTAATTAGTTTATCTGCTTTTCTACGTGATGAAATTCCAGATAAAGAAATATAGTGGTTTAATCTTATTTTTTTCATTAAAAAAATAAAATATTTAAAATCGTAAAACTTCTTTTACTTTATATTTATATTGAATTAATATTTTTTTTGATAATTTATAATTAGGAGAAAATCCTAACATATATCCTCCTCCACCAGATCCACATAATTTAAAATAATGAATATTATTATATATTCCTTCTTTCCATATTTTCAAAAGATTTTTCGGAATCATGGATTGTAAATGATGTAGTATCCAAATAGAAAGTTTTTTAACATTTTTTAATAAATTTTCAAAATCTGATGTTAATAAATGTTCAATACATTTTTCATTATATTTTGAAAATTCATATTTTAATATTCTTTGGAATTGTAAACGTTTAAATTTTTTTATAAAAATATTTATCATACATATAGTATTACATGGAAATCCAGAGTTTAGTAAAAAAATTGCTCCTTTTCCTTTTTTGTTATTTTTAGGAATTTTCATTATTGATATTTCTTTATATGAAAAAAGTAAAGGTTTATTCAAATAGCAAATTAAAGGATCCATTCCAGAACTTATTCCATGAAAGAAAGATTCCATATAACTAAAAATTTTTTTTAAAATTACTAAGTTATGGGTTTTATGTTTTTTAAAATAATTATCATATATTGCTGCAACTAAAGCTCCAGAACTTCCAATTCCGTATTTTATAGGAATGTTTGATTTAAAAAATATTCCATTTTTTATATCTTGAAAAAATTTTTCTAGATTGCATTTTGCAAAATACAATTTATTTTTTTTTTCTTTTTCTAAACATATAAAGTTATAATATTTTCTTATTTCTTTATTTGAATTTAAAAATAAAGGTTCGTTATTAAAATGTAAATTTAATTTTAAATTTCCTTTGTATACTTTGTATGGTATTGATAATGCTGGATAATCTTTTATTATACCATATTCTCCAAATAATAATATTTTTGCAGGATAATATATTGTTGTTTTCATATCATATGTAAATTTAAATAAAAGAATAGAAAAAATTTTTTTTATTTTTTTACTAATAAAAATTAACATGAAAATTGCTATATATGGACAAAAATTTATAAAAAAGAATATTGAATATTTAACACAGTTTATAGAATATGCATTAAACCGTTCTGTAGAGATTTATATAGAAGAATCATTTTCTGAAATATTATATTTTTTTGATGAATTTAAACAATTAAAATTTCCTATTTTTTCTAACTATAAAGATCTAACTAAAGATTTTTGTTTGATGTTTACTTTTGGTGGAGATGGGACAATATTGTCTGCTATTACTTTAGTAAGAGATACTAATATTCCTATAGTAGGAGTAAATACAGGTAATTTAGGATTTTTAGCAACTTTTAATAAGGATGTTTTTATAAAAAAAATAGATAAAATTTTTGAAAAAAAATTTTATGTAATGCCTAGAAGTTTGCTTTGTTTAGAAACTTCTATAACAAAAAAAAAAAAAGACAATTTATTTAATTATGCTTTAAATGAGATAGTTATTCTTAGAAAAGAAACAGTATCTATGATAACTATCGATGTTTATATTGATAACGAATTTTTAACTTCTTATTGGGCCGATGGATTAATTATTTCTACTCCAACTGGATCTACTGGATATTCTTTAAGTTGTGGCGGGCCAATTATTAGTCCTGAAAATAAAAATTTTGTTATTACACCTATAGCTCCACATAATCTTTTTTCCCGTCCAATAGTCATATCAGACAACAAAGAAATACGATTAAAAATACATAGTAGAGTAAAATTTTATTCTTTATCTATGGATACTAGATTAACTTCTTTAAAAGAAGAAAATGAATTATATATAAAAAAAGCTCCATTTTATATATATATTTTACAAGAAAAAAAAAATACATATTTTAAAACATTGAGAGAAAAATTACTGTGGGGAATGGATAAGAGAAATTAAATTACCAAGATAATTTATATTTGTATAATATAATATAAGGTAAGAATGTTCATTTTTATAAAAAATGAAAAAACTATTAGAAAAAATAGATAATAAAAACATTCCACATCATGTAGCTATTATTATGGACGGAAGTGGTAGGTGGGCTAAAAAAAGAGGAAGATTAAGGTCATTTGGATATAAAAGTTCTCTGAAATCTGTTAGAGAATCTTTGAACGCTTGTAAAGAATTAGGAATTCCTTATATTACTTTATATGTATTTTCTTCTGAAAATTGGATGAGACCTAAAAAAGAAATAGATAAATTAATGAATTTGTTTCATAGTAATTTAAAAAGTAGCTTAGAAGAAATACATGAAAATAATTTAAAAATTATCACTATAGGAGAAATAAAAAAATTTTCTAAAACAATACAAGATGATCTTAATTTTTTTGTAAATAAAACAAAAAATAATACATCTGGAACACTTATATTAGCATTAAGTTATGGTTCTAGAGAAGAAATTTTAAGAGCTACAAAAAAAATTGTAAAAAAAGTATGCAATAATGAGTCATCACTAAGAGATTTAAATTCTTCTTTTTTTAAAGATCATTTATATACAAAAGATTTACCAGATGTAGATTTAATTATAAGAACTAGTGGAGAAAAAAGAATTAGTAATTTTCTTCTTTGGCAATCTGCTTATGCAGAATTATATTTTACTAAGATTTTATGGCCTGATTTTCGTAAAAAAGATTTTTTCAAAGCTATTATAAATTATCAGAAAAGAGATAGACGTTTTGGTAATGTAAAATAATTTTTTATACATGAAAAATAAAATATTTTCAAAATTTTTATTATGTTTTTTTGTTGTAATAATTTTTCATAAATGGAATATGTTATCTAAAGCAACAGAGATTACAGAGACTAAAGATTATAATAAGGAACATTATGTACAAAAAACAGATGATGATTTTTCTAATAAAAATTTCATTGTGAAAAATATACGTTTAATTGGAAAAACTAAATACGATATAGATTTTATATCTAAAATATCTGGAATATATATTGGAGACACTATAAACCAAAGTAATATAGATATGGCTATTATTAATTTGTGGAATAAAAAACTATTTAACAATATATCAATATATAAGGAAAATAAGTATAATAACGAAAAAGAAATTGATTTATTTTTTTGTTTATATGATTTAATAGAGATAGATGAAGTAAAAATAGATGAATATGAAAATGATAATGATGGAAAAATGAAAGAAAATAATTATTTACTTTTTGGAAAAAAAATGATTTATCCTGGATATAAAATATCTTATAATGATATACAAGATATAAAAAATGAAATAATAGATGATTACGAAAAGAAAGGTTACAATGAAGCATTTATAAAATCAAATAACATTATCAAAAATATAAATAATAGAAATATATTACATTTTGTCATTAATAAAGGAAAAAAAATAGAGATAGAAGAAATAGTATTTGAAGGAAATAAAATATTTAGTGATAATGAATTACTAGATTTTATGAATGAAGTAAAAGAGAGTTTTTTCATACCTATGGTAAAAAAACCAATTTATGTTTTCATTGAGGATAATATAAAAAAAGATATAAAAAATATAAAGAAAAATTACCAATCTTTGGGTTTTAGATATGTTGACGTATTTTTAAATTCTATTTGGAAAAAACCGTCTGGAAATTATGGAATAAAAATAAAGATTGATGAAGGAAAAAAATATTATCTTGGAAAAGTAAATATTTATGGAAATAATATTCTAGATGATAGTTTTTTAAAAAATGTTCTTTATTATAAAGAGGGAGATGTTTATGATAGAGAACAAATAATGAAAAATATATTTAATACTTCTTTATCATCTTCTTCTAGTATCGTTTATTCTTATTTAAGATTAGGTAACTTATTTTCTAAAGTTTTTTCTATGGAAAAAAAGAAACTAGATTGTAATAAAATTGATTTAGATATTATAATAGAGGAAGATAAACCTATTTATTTAAAAGAAATAAAAATAACAGGAAATAAGATTACAAAAGATTATGTTATTAGAAGGAAATTAAAGACTTTTACCGGAGATATTTTTTCTCCTGAAAAAATAAAGGAAAGTATTAGTAATTTAGAAGAATTAGATTTATTTGATGATATATCTTTCAAATTTATACATGATAATAATAACACTGATAACAACACTGTAAATATAATATGGAATGTAAAAGAAAAAAGTGTAAATGAATTTCAATTTCAGTTTGGATTAGGAGGAGAAAGAGAAAACATTAGAGAATTCATTGGAAAATTAAGATTCAATTTTAATAATTTTTCTATTAAAAATCTTATGGATTGGAAATATTGGAATCCTATTCCTCAAGGAGATGGACAAAAATTGAGTATATATAGTCAATTAGGAAAATATTCTAGATCATATGGAATTTCTTTTTCAGAACCTTGCATTAATGAAAAAAATCCAGTATCACTCACTGTAAATACTGGATATTCAACTAAAGATTTGATAATGGATCATTATTCATTATATTCAAATAAACCTTTAAATATTTTTTTTGGAGAAAAATACATTTTTCAAAAAAAATTTGGGTCAATTCTTTTATATAAATGGCTAAACCATTTATATCCTTATACTAGTATGTCAATATCTGTTAATGGAGAAAAATATATATATAAGACTTTTAATCATAATAATTATAAATATGATTTTAATAATTTAAGTACTACTTTTTTAGTACAAAAAGATACTACTAAACCTAATGACATTTTTCCATTAGAAGGGCAAAATTTTATTTTTGATAGTGAGTTTTCTTTTCCGTATTCTATGATTTATAATAGTAAAAAAAAGGATAAATATAATAATAACAGTAGCAATATTTATAAAGAAACTACTGAAGATAAACGGTGGTTGGAATATTTTAAATTTAAAGTTCAATATGACTGGTATAAAGAAATTGTTAAAGATTTAGTATTAAAATTAGAAGGAAAAATGGGATGTATATTACCATATAAATTAAGAGAAGAAGAACTTTTATTACCATTTCAAAGATTCTATATGGGTGGAACAGAAGCAAAAGATTCTGACAATCATATTTCTCTTCGTGGATATTCTTTTCCAAAATCAAAAACTAAATATATAACACCATATTCTGGAGGAAATTTTTATAAGAAATTTATTTTAGAAACAAGATATTTAATAAAAAATTTATCTGATATGAAAATATGGACAAATTTTTTTATTGAAGGAGGTAGTTTAGATAAGTTATCTTCATCTAATACTAATAAAGTATTCAAATGGTTTGCTCTGAATAAATCTATTGGATTTGGAATTCGTATTTTTTGGAAACCTATAGGAATTTTAGGTGTAGATATTGGTTATCCTATTGATATTAAGAATGATTCAAATCCTTATTATTCAAAATGGAAAACAAATTTCTTCATAAGCAGATCATAAGGTTATTATTACTTATCATCAATAATTAATAATTTTTTCGTTTTTTTTTAATCAATAAAAATGGTATCTCCCGGAATCGAACCGGGGACACAAGGATTTTCAGTCCTTTGCTCTACCTACTGAGCTAAGATACCTATTCTAAACAAAAATACATAAGAAGTAGTAAATTGAAAAAAATTGTTTTTTATATATTTATGCAATTAAACTAATTTTATTTTTATTATATAACACATTACTATATCTATTTTATACTAGGTTAGTTAAAAAAACATTAAATAATAATAATGTGAAATAGAAATATTTTATTATTAAAAAAAAGTTTAATTAAAAAATATAAGTGGAAAATTACCTATTAATATTAAAATTAAATAATGTTACTATTTATATTTGTATAGTTATTTTTTCAATGATTGTTTCTTCTTTTTTTTCTGGAATGGAAATGGCATTTATATCTTCTAGTTTATTTCAAATAGAAATAGATAAAAAAAAGGATTCTCTTCGTTCAAAAATACTTGCTATAAGTATAAAAAATCCTAAAAAATTTTTAACTGCAATGTTAATTGGAAATACTATATCTTTAGTTATATATAGCATATATATGGAAAAATTATTTTTTCATTTTTTTCCAAAAGAATTATCTAATAATTCTTTATTTGTTTTTTTCTTAGAAACATTTTTTTCAACCGTTATTATTTTAATAATTGGAGAATTTATTCCAAAAGTTATATTTAGTGTGTATTCTAATGAATTATTGAATTTATTTATTATCCCAGCTTATGTTATATGTATAATTATTTCTCCCATAACTAATTCTATTTTTTATATTTCCAATATATTTTTAAAAATATTAGGAGAAAAAGAAAAGTACAATAAAAAAATTTTTGATAAAAATGACTTGATTTACTTTTTATCAGAAAAAATAAAAAATAATGTTAATGAAACAGGAATTATAGAATCTCAAATTGAAATTTTTCATAAAGCTTTAGATTTTTACGGAAAAAAAGCAAAAGTATGTATGGTCCCTAGAAAAGAAATTATATCTTACGATATTAATCTTTTTTCTATTGATAAAATTAAAAATATTTTTACAAATAGTGGATTATCTAAAATTGTAATTTATAAAAATAGTATAGATAATATTATAGGATATATTCATTATTTAGAAATAATATTGAAAAAAAAAGATGATTTAAATTCTTTAATTAGACCCATAGAACTGGTTTATACTAATACTCCTGTAAGAAAAATAATGGATATTTTAATTAAAAAAAAAATAAGTATGGCAATTGTTATAGATGAATATGGTGGGACTGCAGGATTGATTACTATAGAGGATATTTTAGAAGAATTTCTTGGAGATATAAAGGATGAACATGATGAAATTTTATTTTTAGATAAAAAAATAAGTTTTAATGAATTTTTATTTTCTGCACGTTTAAAAATAGATTTTATTAACAATAAATACAACTTAGAAATTCCTAAATCTGAAAATTATGAAACTTTAGGAGGGTTAATAGTATATTATCTGGGAAAGATTCCTAAATATAGAGATAGAATTACAATTAATAATAATTTACTTATTGAAATAAGAAAAGTTTCTAAAAATAAAATAGAAGAAGTTTGTCTTAAAAAAAAATTTTATAAATGAGTATTTTAGGAAAAATAAGAAATAATACATGGATAATTTTTTTTGTTATTAGTATTTTTTTGTTATTTATTATATTTGATACTAGTCATTTAGGTAAATTTTTATTAGAAAATCGTAAAGTAGTTGGAAAAGTTAATGGAGAAAATATTTATGATAATCAATATTATGATTGTATTCAATTTTTAAAAAGTTTTAATAAAGAAAATTTAGATTCTGTACTAAAAAATAATGCATGGAAGTTATTAATACGAGAAAAAATGTGGAATAAAAAAATTAAAGATTTAGGAATAAAAAATACAGATAAAGATTTTTGGGAACAAATTTCAAAAAAATCTATATATAGTAAAATATTGGATTTTCAAAATATATATGGAAATATGGACATAAATAAATTCCAAACTTACTTAAAAAAATTAAAAGATCCATTTATAAATATAAAGAATGGTATAGAACAAGAAAAAAGTATTTGGAATTATGAAAAAAATAATATAAACAGTAAAATTCTTGCAAATAAATATATGGAAATGTTGAAACATGGATTAAATTCTTCTCCAATAGAATATGAACTTAATGATAGAGATAAAAGATTTTTTTCTGTTGTTGATTATATTTTAATACCATATTCAGAAATAGAAAATAGATATAACATATTTTTTAGAGAAAATGATATTTATAATTATATTAATAAAAATATTTATAAATATAAATCTAAAAAAGAATGTGATACAAGAGTTATAAGTATTGCTATATCTCATACTTACCCATCTAAAAATGATGAAAAAAATATGAATAAAAAAATAAAAGAAATATTTTTTAAATTAAAAAATACTAATTATGATCCTATTTTATATTCTAATAAGAATAAATTAGAAAAATCTTTTGATACTAATTTTTATTTTAAACGTCAACTACCTTCATCATTACAATATTTTGTAAGAAAAAATAAAGATATTGGATCTATGTTTGGTCCAGTAAAGGAAAATAATATTTACGTTATAGCTAAACTAACTGGGAAAAAAACTATTTTTAATTCTGTTTTAGCCAGTCATATATTAATTTCACATAAAGATGCTCAATATTCTTATAACAAAAGAAATAAAAAAGAGGCTAAAATTATTGCAAATAATGTATATAATTTTTTATTAAAAAATCCCAATAAATTTAATTTTTTTGCTGTTAATAAATCAGATGATATTATTAATGCAAAAAAATATAAAGGGAGTTTAGGTTGGATAAGTTATGAAGGTAAAAAATCTATTGGAACATTTGATCTTTTTTCTTCAAAGAACAAAAAAGGAACAATAGGTATTACTGAAACAAAATTGGGATATCATGTTATAAAAATTGATGATAAAAAACAACCAGAAACTGCTTATCAATTTGCTATTATAATTAAAACTCTTAATCCATCTAAATATACTAAAGATTATATACAAAAAAAAATAAATATTTTTATTAAAAACAATGAAAATTCTAATTTAAATACATTTGTAAATAATGCTAGAAAGGAAAAATTTGAAACAATATTTTTTAAAAAAATTAAAAAAAACCAATGGAATATTGTAGGATTAAATACTGAAATAGACAAAGAAATAATTGATTGGGCTTTTAGTAAGGAAAGAAAAAAAGTAAATTTAAAAATTTTTACTGCAAATAATAATAATAAAGATAATATTATAGTTTATTTATTTGGAAAAAAAGAAAAAGGAATTTATATTGAAAAAATTAAAAATGATATAGGTCCAATTATTTTAAATAAAAAGATAAAAAAAATTTTTTTAGAAAAATTTAAATCTAAAAACTTAGAAGAAATTTCTAATTTTTTTTCTAAAAAAATTCACAAACATTGTGAATTAAATTTTTATAATTCTATTATTGAAAATTGTAAAGAGCCAAAAGTTATTGGATCTATTTTTTCTTCAAAATTATATAAAACATCTTATCCTATATTTGGAATAAGAGGAGTCTATTTTGTTAGACCTTTAAAACGTTTTTTTACACATGTAAAACAACAAAATATAGAATCTAAAAAAAAAATTTTAGATAATTATTTAAAAAAAATTGTTTTAGATAAATTTGAACCGTTTTTATTTGAAAAAACAAAAGTTAAAATATATAGAAAATAAATATAATTATTTATTCCTTTTTATAGAAAAGTATGGTTTTTTTTTATTTTTATTTATGTTACTATTGTTGTTTATAGTAGGTGAATCCTTGTAAATTTCTTTTTGTATTTGATTTTTAGCTTCCTTTAAATATCTAATTCCTTCTCCTAATCCCCTAGCTATATTTGGAATTTTTTTTGGTCCAAAAATAATAATAGCAATAAGAATTATCAAAAAGCTTTCTTCAATACTAATAAATAGAAAATTTTTCATATTTTTATTTTAAAAAAAATTTTATATAATATATAATTATAGTGATTTTTTTTTCAGTAAAAAAAACATAAGTATCAATGAATTATTATTCTTTATTTTTTTTATGTGTTTTTTACGCAAAAATTTTATATAATAATTAATTATAATGATTTATTTTTTAGAAAAAAATATAAAAGAAATTATTGAAAATCCTATTTTATCTTTATTTATTATAGGAAATTTATTTTTAATTGAAAGTATTTTATCTATAGATAATGCAATTATGTTGTCATCTATAATTGTAAGTTTAAAAGATAAACATAGAAAAATTGCTATAAAATATGGAATTATTGGAGCTTATTTTTTCAGAGTAATATGTTTTTTATTTATGTCTATATTAATTAAAATGTATTGGTTGAAATTATTGGGTGGTATATATTTAATATTTATTGGAATTAGTCATTTTTTAAAAAAAAAAAAAAATTATAAGGAGTAATAAAAAAAGATCTTTTTTTAAAGTATTATTAACTATAGTAATAATGGATTTGGCCTTCTCTATTGATAATATATTTGCTTCAGTTGCATTATCTGATAACTATTTATTAATATTTTTTGGAATATTTACGGGTATTTTATCTATTAAATTAATTGCTAAATTTTTTATACAATTAGTAAAAAAGTTTCCGGAATTAAATAATTCAATATTTTTTGTAATAATTATTCTTGGAATAAAACTTATTTTTTCTTTTTTTAAAGTACATACAAAAAATTTATCATTAGATATTATTTTTCATGTATTTACATTTGTGTTATTTATATTTCCAATTTTTTTTTCATTTATAAAAAAAAAAGTTATTAGAAAATCAAATTAATATTGTAATAGGATCTTCTAAAAATCCTTTTAAAGTATGAATATAGTTACTTCCTGTTGCTCCATCTATAATTCTGTGATCGCAAGATAAAGTTATCTTCATAGTATATCCTATCTCTATTTTAGAATTTTTTATAATAGGACGTTTTGTTATTGAACCAATAGATAAAATAGATGAATTTGGTATATTTATAATAGAGGTAAAACAATCTATTCCATACATTCCTAAGTTTGAAATAGTAAAAGTACTATTTTCCAGTTCTTCTTTTTTAATTATTCTAGATTTTGAATGCAAAATTTTGTTTTTTACTTCTTTAGATATTTGTAAAATAGATTTTTGATCTGCATTTTTAATAACTGGAACTATTAACCCATCTTTTATTGCTACAGCAAATCCTATATTAATTGATTTGTGAATTAATATTTCTTCTTCATTCCAAGAAATATTCATATTTGTATTTTTTTTTAAAGATTGAGCAGCCGCTTTTATAATAAAATCATTAAAAGATATTTTTTCTTCTAAAGAAATTTTATTATTTATATTTTTTCTTATATCTACCAGATTATCTACTAAAATTTCACTAAATAAGTAATAATGTGGTGCAGAAAATTTAGAAAAAGTCAAATGAGCTGCTATTTTTTTTCTCATTGATGTATGAGTTATTCTATTTTCATAAAATTGTTTATTTTTTTGAAGTTCTATATCTTTTTTTATTATTCTTCCATATTCTCCACTGCCTATTTTTATATTTTTCAAAGATATTCCACTACTTTTAGCCATTTTTTTTGCTAAAGGAGAAATAAATTTTCTTTTTTCATTTTTTTTATCATCACAATATTCATTTTTTTCTTCTTTATTATTATTTTTTTCTATTTTTTGAGTATCAGTATCTTTTTTTTCTGTTTTTTCCGATGATGATTTTAAAATTATATTATTTATGTCTTCTCCTTTTTTTCCAACAATTGCTAATATATCATTTACACGAGTTCGTTCACCTTCTTTAACTCCAATAAATAACAAAATTCCGCTAACATCAACTTCAAAATCTTGAATTGCTTTGTCTGTTTCTATTTCAGCTAATATATCACCTTCCGATACTGTATCTCCTACTTTTTTATTCCATTTAATTACTGTCCCCTCTTCCATTGTATCACTTAATTGGGGCATAGATATTATTTCTGCCATTATTAAAATATTTTTTTTATATGTTATGAATAAAAAACTAATTAAGTATTAGAAATCTAAAAAAGGATAACTTTTTTCATCGTAAACAACATCATACATATCTTGTAAAGATGGATAATCAGATTTTTCTGCAAATTCTACACAAGAATCAACTTTTTCTCTTACTTCATTTTCTATAATATTCAAATTTTCTACAGTTTCCCATTTTTTTTTAATAATTAAATTTTTTAAACTTAAAATGGGATCTTTTTTTTTAAAAAAATTAATTTCCTCTTTACTTCTATATGATTCTGAATCTGACATAGAATGGCCTCTATATCTGTAGGTTTTTATATCTAAAAAAGTTGCTCCATTTCCATTTCTAGCTCTCTCTATTGCATTAAATGCTGATTTTGCTATTTTTTCTGGATTCATTCCATCTATTGGATAAGATGGCATTCCGTAGTTTAACCCAATTTTATATATTTCTTCTACATTTGCACTTCTTTTTACAGAAGTTCCCATTGCATATTTATTATTTTCACAGATAAATACAACAGGTAATTTCCATATCATAGCCATATTAAAAGTTTCATGCAAGACTCCTTGTCTAACTGCACCATCTCCCATAATAGTTATAGTAACTGATTTCCTTCTAAAATATTTGTCAGCAAAAGCAATTCCAGCACCTAATGGAATTTGTCCACCAACAATTCCATGCCCACCATAAAATCTATATTTTTTGCTAAATATATGCATAGATCCTCCAATTCCATTAGAAGTTCCAGTTTTTTTTCCTAGAAGTTCTGCCATAATTATTCTAGGATCTACACCCATTGAGATAGGTAATATATGACATCTATAAGCAGTAATCATGTTATCTTGAGACATATCCATAGCATGAGTTAATCCAGCTGGAATTGCTTCTTGTCCGTTATATAAATGTAAAAAACCTCTTATTTTTCGTTTTAAATATAACGACCGACATTTATCTTCAAATTTTCTCCAAAAAGACATATCTCGAAACCACTTTAAATAAGTTTTTTCGGTTATTTCTTTCATTCAGAATGCTTTTATGAAATATTAATTGTTTACAAATTTAATCTTTCATATATAAATCTGCAAAGAATAATTTTTATATTAAATAAATGATTTTTTCCAGTTTTATTTTTCTTGATCCTTTAATAAGAATAAAATCTACACTTTTTATAGGATGTTTTAGTACACAGTCAGCAAACATTTTAACATTCAAAAATTTTTTTATTTTAGTATAATTTTTTTTGGTATAAAAAAAATTATTTCCAATCAAAAATGCAATCTCAATATTACTTTTCTCTACAAAACTAATAATTTTTTCATGTTCTTCATTTGAAAAACGTCCTAGTTCTAACATATCTCCTAGTATAATAGCTTTTCTTCCTTCAATATTATTATTAAAAAATCTAAGAGCTTTTATCATGCTTGTTGGATTAGCGTTATAACAATCTACAATTATCTTTTTATCTTTTTTTTCAAAAATTTGAGAACGATAATTTTTTGGAATGTATTCTTCTATTGCTTTTTTTATTATGTTAATAGAAATTTTAAAATAAATACCAATAGTAACTGATGCAGCCATGTTATACAAATTATAATCTCCTATAAGAGGAGAAATAATTTTTGTATTTCCAATTAATAATACAGATTTTAGGCCTTTGTAATTCCATAAATATTTAAATTTTACATCGGGATTTATATTTATTTTTTCTGATGAAAAAATAAATTTTTTTAAATTTATACAATTAGATAATTGAATAGTATCATCACCATTTACAAAAGCTAATTTATTTGAATTTTCTAAATATTTATATAATTCTAATTTACTACGTATAATTCCTATAAAATCATGAAATCCTTCTAAATGTGCTTTTCCAAAATTTGTAATATATCCATAATCTGGATTAACTATCCTACACATCTTTTCTATTTCCTTTTCATGATTAGCTCCAATTTCTATAACTGATATTTGTGTTTTTTTAGGCATAGAAAGTATAGTTAGTGGTACTCCTATATGATTGTTATAATTTTTTTTAGTGGAATGAACATTTTTATATTTTTTTGCAAAAATTTTATGTAGTAATTCTTTTGTAGTTGTTTTTCCATTGCTGCCTACAATAGCTATAATTGGAATATGATTATTTTTGTATCTGTGATAAATTGCTAATTTTTGCAAAAAATGTAATGTGTTATTTACAAGGATCATTTTATTACAAGATGTAGAAAAATATTTTTTATTATCCATTATAGCTAGTATTGCTCCATTTAAAATTGCTTCTGAAACAAACTTATTTCCATCTAGTTTTTTTCCTTTAAAAGCTATAAAAATAGATCCTTTTCTTGCTTTTTTACTATTTGTTACTATTCCAGTAGAAATAATACTATATATTTCATATATTTTTTTGAAATCCATGATATAAGTATTTTATAACAAATCTTTTTCTAATTTCATCTTTAAATTATTAATATTAGTAATAATAGTTCTTTTTTTATCTTTTATGTAAGATATGTATCCTGTTTCTTCTGAAACTACAATACA
The DNA here is from genome assembly GCF_014251275.1 of Blattabacterium cuenoti. Classification (GTDB taxonomy): domain Bacteria; phylum Bacteroidota; class Bacteroidia; order Flavobacteriales; family Blattabacteriaceae; genus Blattabacterium; species Blattabacterium cuenoti_AG. The sequence continues at coordinate 518,839 of NZ_CP059183.1, read as the reverse complement.
TATAGCGTCAGTTTTTTCAGATAATCCAATAGCTGCTCTATGACGTAGACCTAGACGGGATGGAATTTCTTTATTGTAAGATACAGGAAGAATAGCTCTGGTTTTTATTATTTTATTTTCTATAATAACTACAGCTCCATCATGTAATGGACTATTTTTGTAAAATATACTTTCTAATATAGGTATATTTATCTTTGCATCCATTTCATCTCCATTTTGAATAAAATCTTTTAAATCTTGATGTAGTTGAATTACAATTAATACTCCTGTTTTATCTCCAGAAAATATAGAACAAGATTTTACAATACTATCTATTGTTTTCGTTTTTATAGATACTACAGATCTTTTAAAAATAGAAATAATAAATTTTTTAAAAAAAATTCTACTTACTAGTAGAAGAAAAAATTTTCTTATTTCTGGTTGAAATACAATAATTAAAGCTAAAATTACTCCTTTAAAAAAAGTAAATACAACTATGCTAAGAAATTTCATTTCATAAATCTCCAATACTTTTCATAAAGTAAAAATTGCAAAAACACTATAATTAATATTATTTTATAATATATATAACTGAAAAAGTATAATAGTTACTAAGGGAATATATAAAAAAATATCAATGAAATAAATTTAAAAAAAATATAAAAATAAATTAACATTAACTAACTAACATGTATGTTTATGTATAATATGTATAAGTTTAAATAATAATATTAAAATTTTTTAATCAAGAAATTTATAGTATTCTATTAATTTTATGCATTCTATAGCTTCTTTAACATCATGTACTCTAAAAAATTTTATTCCTTTTAAAATAGATATAGTATGAATAATTGAAGTTCCATTTAATGATTCTTCATAAGAAATATTTAATATTTTTTTAATCATAGATTTTCTAGATACACCTATTAATATTAAATAATCTTGAAAACCCAATAATTGTAAATATTTTAACAATGTTAAATTTTGTTTTAATGTTTTTCCAAAACCGAATCCAGGATCTAAAATAATATCATTTATGCCATGTTTTTTTAAATAGTGTATTTTTTTTGAAAAAAAGTGATTAATTTCTATAATTATATTTTGGTTATACGATATATATTTTTGCATAATTTTAGGAAATACTTTCATATGATTTAATACATAGGGAATTTTAAATTTTTCTAATAAAGAAAACATATTATTATCTAAAATTCCACCTGATATATCGTTTATCATTACTGCTCCTTCGTTTAAAGCCATTTTTGCAACTTCACTTCTAAAAGTATCTATTGATATTTTAATATTTGAAAAATTTTTTATAATGCTTATAATGGGTTTTTCTACTCTTTTTAATTCTTCTTCTTTTGTTATTATTGTAGATCCAGGTCTTGTAGAACATCCTCCAATATCTATAATATCTGCTCCTTCTTTTAATAAAAGTTCTACATGTTTTAATATATCACGTTCATTTTTTAGATTTCCACCATCATAAAAAGAATCTGGGGTTAAATTCACTATACCCATTACTTTTGGTGTTTTTAAATCTAATATAGTTCCTGAACAATTAATTGTCATAGAATTATGTATATTATTTTTTAATGCATTTAATTTAATATGTAATGTAATTATATTATCTTTTTGTATTTATATAAGTTTTTATTTTTTTTATGGATTTAATTTTTGAAAAATGTAAAAAATTGTTTTTAGAAAAATTGGAAGATTATGATTTATCTTGGATATTTTTAAAAGAAAATTCTATTATAGATCAAATTTTTATAAAAATTTTTAGAATAAAAAACATTAAAATCAAAAAATCACAATCGGTAATAGAAGAGGAAATAATAGATACTTACATTGATATTATTAACTATATTATAATACTTTTAATAAAGTTATATGTAAAGAAAAAACAAATGGAAAAAGTTATTAATCATAATAATATAATTAATTTATACAATAAAAAGGTTGAAGTAATAAAAAATTGTATGAAAAATAATTTATATAAAAAAAAATTTTCCTCTATAGAGGATCTTTTTAAAGAAATTTCATATTTAAAAAATCACAAGGAAATTTTTTTTTCATATGAAAAATTAAAAAAAGTTCTTTTAATTATCCTAAAAGGAACACTAAAATTATTAGAAAATAAAAAATGAAAGAAAAGATTATAATAGCAAATTGGAAGATGAATTATGATTTTAACGATACAATTAGTTTTATTAGAAATTTACTAAAAATTAATTTGGATAAAAAAATTAATCATAAAAAAAAGATAATTATTGCTCCTTCTTTTCCTTTTTTACATATTTCAAATAAAATTGTTAAAGGATCAAATATAAATATTGCAGCTCAAAATTTTCATCATATGGATAAAGGTGCATATACAGGGGAAGTATCCGCACATATGTTAGAATCTATAGGTATTAATAAAATTATACTTGGACATAGTGAAAGAAGAATTATATTTTCTGAAACAGAAGAAATATTGTTAAGTAAAATAAAGATAGCATTGAAACATAAATTTTATATTATTTTCTGTGTTGGAGAAACATATGATGAAAGAAGTAATAATAAACATTTTATTGTTATAAAAAAACAATTATCCAAAACAATTTTTAAATTTACTACTAATGAAATTAAATTTTTATGTATTGCATATGAACCAGTATGGGCAATAGGGACTGGAATCACAGCTACTCCAAAAGAGGTCCAATCTATGCATTATTTTATACGTTTTTTGTTTTTAGAAAAATATGGAAAACATGTTTCTGATAAATTACAAATTTTGTATGGAGGAAGTATAAATGACATAAATGCAAAAAATTTTTTTTCACAAGAAGATGTTGACGGAGGTTTAATAGGGAATTCTTCTCTTGAATTTTCAAAATTTTTAAATATCTTATTATCATAAGTATATCTAATTGTATATTTATGTTATTTTTAGGTTTGGCCTCGTAGCTTAATTGGACAGAGCATCTGATTACGGATCAGAAGGTTATGGGTTCGAATCCCTTCGAGGCCTTTATTTTTTTTTTAAGTTTTACATTACAGTTTATATATTAATATTAACCTAAATAAGGTTTAAGTATATTACTTCTAGAAGAATGTTTCAATCTTTTTAAAGCAATACTTTCTATTTGTCTTACTCTTTCTCTAGTCAAATCACAAAATTGTCCAACTTCCTCTAATGTCATTGGAGGAGTACCGTTTAAACCAAAATGAAGAATAATTACACGACGTTCTCTTTCACTTAAAGTTTCTAAAATTCTTTTTATATCCTTTCTTAAGGATTCTCTTTCTAAATGTTCATCTGGTCTTGGAGATTCATCTGATCTTACCAAATCGTATAGATTAGAATCTTCACCTTCTATTAGTGGAGCATCCATAGAAACATGTCTACCTGAATTCTTTATAGAATCTTCTACTTCTTTTTCATTCATGTTTAAATATTCTGCAACTTCCCTTATAGAAGGGGTCCTTTGTAATTCTTGTTCTAGTTGAGCTAATGTTTTTAATATTTTGTTTAATAATGCTAATTTATTTGTTGGTTGTCGAATAGAACGTGACTGTTCTGCTATCGCTTGTAGTATAGCTTGTCTTATCCACCATACAACATAAGATATACATTTAAATCCTCTTGTTTCGTCAAAACGTAAAATTCCTTTTATTAATCCTAAATTTCCTTCATTAATTAAATCACACAAACTAAGTCCTTGATTTTGATATTGTTTTGCAACAGATACAACAAAACGTAAATTTGCGTTTACTAATTTGTTTATAGAAGAAGTATCTCCTCCTCTTGCTCTTCTAGCATATTCTACTTCTTCTTCTGGTGTTAATAACGGAATTTTTCCTATTTCATGAAGATATTTATCTAATGATTCAGATTCCCTATTTGTTACTTGTTTGGTGATTTTAAGCTGTCTCATATATTATAATTGTATTTTCTTATTTTTTTTTGAATTAGGATTAGGAATAAGAATTTTTCTGGAAAATTTCATTTTTTTACTTTTTTTATCTATATCTATTAATTTTACATCAATAACATCATCAACTTTTAATTCTTCTTCTATATTATTGAGTCTCCTCCATACTATTTCAGAAATATGTAATAAACCTTCTACTCCTTTATGTATTTCAACAAAAGCACCAAAATCCTTTATAGATTTTACTTTTGCTTTGTACACTTTTCCTAATTCAGGAATAAAAATAATTTGTTTAATCTTGTCGATAGCTTTTTTTATTTGTTTATTATCGGCTCCAATAATTTCTATATGACCGAAATCATCTCGTTCTTCAATTAAAATACTTGTCTTTGTAAATGATTGTATTTCTTGAATAACTTTTCCCCCTGGGCCTATAACTAAACCTATAAAATCTTTTGGAATATTAAAAGTATATATTTTTGGAACATTAGATTTTAATTCTTTTCTATAATTAGGAAGAGTTTTAAGCATTTTTTTTAGAATTAAAATTCTACCTTCTAACGCTTGTATTAAAATTTTATTTAATACATCATATGTAAATCCTTTTGGATTTTTAACATCCATTTGACAAGCAGTAATCCCCCTATCTGTCCCAGCAATTTTAAAATCTAGATTTCCAAAATAATCTTCTTCTCCTGATAAATCAGAGACAATAATTTTTTTTCCTGTTTTTACATTAATAAATAAACCCATGGATATTCCAGATACTGGTCGTTTTATAGGTATACCAGCATCCATCAATGCTAGACTAGCAGCACATACAGTAGCCATAGACGATGATCCATTAGATTCTAATATTTCAGAAACAATACGTATTGTATATGGATTATCATCAGGAATTATATTTTTAAGTGCTCTTTGAGCTAAGTATCCATGACCTATCTCTCTTCTAGATAGACCCCCACCACGATTAGATCCTATTTCTCCTGTTGAGAATTGCGGAAAATTATAATGCAAATAAAATTTTTCTTGATTTTCCATTGTAACATTTTCAATTTTATTTATGTCTAATGATGACCCTAATGTTACTGTTGTTAAAGATTGTGTTTCCCCTCTGGAAAATAATGCAGAACCATGGACACTTGGAAGATAATTTACTATACTATAAATTGAACGAATTTGTTTTGGTTTTCTTCCATCTAATCTAATTCCTTTTTTTAATACAAAATTTATTATTATTTCTTTTTTAATATCTTCATAAAATTGATTTATAATAATTTCTTTATTTATTATTTCTTCTTCCGTTAAAAAAGATTTTTTAAAATCGTTTAATATAATTTCTTCCTGTATAGATCTATTTTTCTTGTCTAAAAAACTATTGTAAATTTCCTTAATCTTTTCACATGAAAAATTTAAAAGACATTTTTTTAAATTTTCATTTTCTTTTAAAATTTTTAAGTAGTTTTTTTTTTCTAAGTCTAAAGTATAATCATATATATTTTTAAATTTACTTGCTAATCGTTTTTGAGCTTCTATTTGAGGTATTATTATATTATGAGCTTCTATTATAGTTTGTAATAATTCTTTTTCTTTTATTTCTTTCATTTCTCCTTCTATCATTAAAATAGAATCAATGGAAGCTCCTATTACTAAATCAATATCTACATCTTTATAATCTAATCTATAAATATTTGGATTAACAAAAAATTTTCCTTTTGAACGAACAATACGCACTTCAGATATCGGCCCATAAAATGGGACTCCAGAAACTGATAAAGCTGATGAGGCAGCTAATCCAGCTAATCCATCAGGAGAAACAGTATAATCGTATGACAATAATAAAATTGATATTTGTATTTCTCTTTTAAAATAACACGGAAACATAGGTCTTAAAACACGATCAACCAATCTCATTATTAATATTTCTTCGTTTGTAGGTCTTCCTTCTCTTTTTACAAATCCTCCAGGTATTTTCCCTGATGCGTAATATTTTTCTCTATAATCTACTGTTAAAGGAAGGAAATTATTTTCATTTTTTGTTTCCTTGGACAAAACTACTGTAGCTAACAATATCGTATCATTTATTCTAACTGTTGCAGAACCATTTGCTTGTTTTGCTAAGTTCCCCGTTTCTATAATAATGCTACTTCCATCTTTTAATGATATTGTTTCTTTTATTATTGTATCTGATGGAGTGTATGATCCTAGCATATTTTATCTTTTTATATTATAATAAACATTATTTTCTTAATCCTAAATGTTTAATAATATCTTTATAATTGTTTTTATCACGTTTTTCTATGTACTTCAATAATTTTTTTCTTTTTCCTACTAATTTTATCAAAGTTCTTTCTGTATTAAAATCTTTTTTATTTTTTTTAAGATGATTGCTTAAATGATTAATTCTAAAAGTAAACAAAGCTACTTGTACTTGAGAAGATCCTGTATCAAAAATAGACTTACCATAATTTTTGAAGATTTTTTTTTTATTTTCCTTATTCTTATTCGAGGTCATAATAAAAATATTGTAAAGTTATAAATATTTTTTAAATGTATTCTTTTCCATACTTAATATAGAATCTACATATTTTCTATCGTTAAATAAACGAGGAATTTTATTTTGTCCACCTAATTTTTTATTTTTTTTTAACCAATCGTAAAATAATCCATTTCTTACTATACACAAAACAGGAGGTCTTAACACCATATCTTTGTGTCGTTTTGTTTCATAATCTGAATTCAACATTTTTAATTCTTTATCTAATATATCTCTAAACTTATAAAAACTTTTTGGAGTTTTTTTGAATTCTATTACCCATTCATGAGCTCCAGTATTATTATCACTAATATAAATTGGTGCAACAGTATATTCATTAATGATAGAATTTGTTTTCATACAAGTATTATTTAATGCTTTTTCTGCATTAGAAACAATTAATTCTTCTCCAAAAGAATTTATATAATGAGTAATCCTACCAGATATATAAATTCTATGAGGGTATAAATTAGTAAATTTTACTGTGTCTCCAATAATATATCTCCATAATCCAGCATTAGTAGAAATTACCATAGCATAATTTTTATTTAATTCAACACTATCAATAGATAATACTTTTGGACTAGTATTATTTATTTCTTCTATTGGAATAAATTCGTAAAAAATTCCATGATTTAAAAGAAGTAAAAGATCTTCAACACTATTATTATCTTGTACTGCAAAAAATCCTTCTGAAGCACTGTATATATTATAATAATTTATAGGTTTATTAAATATTTTTCTGTACTGTTGTATATAAGGTTCTAAACTAACTCCACCATGAAATATTACTTCTATATTTGGCCAAATTTCATTAATATTTTTCTTATTTAATTTACTTAATAATTTATTTAAGAAAATTAATAACCAAGAACAAACTCCAAACAAAATACGAACATCTTTATTTCCAGTAGTTTGTACTAAATTATACAATTTTTTTTCCCATTCACTTATTAAGGATATTTTTTTTTTAGGAATACAAATACTTTCTGCCCAAAAAGGCATATTTTTTATTAAAATAGAAGATAAATCTCCAAAGAATGTATTGTAATTTTTGTATAAAGTATAACTTCCTCCTAGTCTAATTGCTTTACCAAAAAAAATTTTAGTATTTGGATGATTATGTATATAAATAGATAATACATCTTTTCCAGCTTTATAATGACATTCATACATGGATAGTTTAGTAATAGGAATATATTTACTTTTTTCATTTGTAGTTCCTGATGATCTTGCAAACCATTTTACAGATCCAGGCCATAATATATTTTTTTCTCCTTTTTGAATTCTTTTTATTGTAGATTTTATATCAGAATATTTACAAAGTGGGATTCTTTCAGAAAATTGTTTATATTTTTTAATATCACTAAATCCATATTTATTTCCAAATTCTGTATTTTTAGCATAAAAAATTAATTTATTCATTAAATTTTTTTGTATTTCTATTGGATAACGCATAAATGATTCTATATTTTTTATTCTTTTTTTAAGAAAAAAAGATGTTAAATATCCAGATAAATACTTTATCATTTTTATATTTATATATATATTAAAAATATTAAAACTAATATTTTTATACATATTTTTTTGAAATATATATTGAAGTAATTTTGAAAGTTAGTTCTTTTATGTATAAAGAATGGAATTTATGATATTTAAGAAATTTTTTCATTTTTTTTCCGTGTAAGTTGAAGTTTTTAATAGATTCTTCTAAATAATTATATGCATTATTATCTCCTGATAATATTCTACCTATTTTTCTTATAAAAAAATTAGAATATAAACTATAAATTTTTTTTATAAAAAAATTAGATGGATAAGAAAATTCTAATATTTCCAATATTCCATTATATTTTAAAGTTCTAAATATTTCTCTCATAGAAAGATTTATGTATTGAAAGTTTCTTAACCCGAAAGAAATAGTTATTAAATCAAATGTTTCATTTTTGAATGGAAGAGAATGAGAAAATCCTTGAATAAATCTTACTCTATTTATTAGTAAATTTTTTTCTATTTTTTTACTAGCTAATTTTAACATTTTTTTGGAAGGATCTAATCCTACAATAGAAGAAGAACGAAATGTATTAGCTAATAATAAAATAAAATCTCCAGTTCCAGTAGCTAAATCTAATATATTTTTTATTATTAAATTTTTTTTTACTTTTATTTTATTTAATAGAACAATGGCATTTTTTCTCCATACAATATCCATTCCTAATGACAATAAATGATTAATTAAATCATATCTATTAGAAATATTATCAAACATTTCGTTCAATTTTTTTTTTTTTATTTTCTTCATTTTTTGAAAAATAAAAGACTTTATTAATATTTTTTTATTTTACAAATTTATATTTAACATTTAATATTTAATTTTAATATTTGTACATTTGTACAAACAATGGTATTATTTTTTATTTATAAAGAATTTTATTTATTTTATTTATATTTTATATTTACATTTACATTACAACCTATAACCTATAACCTGATCTTATCATAATCAGGAATGATACAATCAATAATAACTGGAACCGGCCATTTTTTACCAAAAAAAATTGTAAAAAATGATTTTTTTTTAAATCATAATTTTTGTGATGAAAAAGGATTAAAAATTAAAAAATCTATTAGTGATATTATAAAAAAATTTCAGAAAATTACAGAAATAAAAGAAAGAAGATATATTGATAAAAATTTGTTAAATTCTGATATTGCAGCAATTGCTGCAAAAAAAGCACTTATAGATTCTAAAATTTGTAAAGAAAAAATAGATTATATTATTTCAGCTCACAATTATGGAAATGTTAATCCTATTTCTTTTCAATCTGATATTGTTCCTTCTATATCTGCAAAAGTTAAAAATAAACTGAATATAAAAAATATAAAATGCAAGCCATATGATATGATTTTTGGATGTCCAGGATGGATAGAAGGTATGATTTTAGCAAATCAACTTTTACAAGCTAAATATGCAAAAAATATTTTAATTACTGGATCTGAAACATTATCCAGGGTAATTGATCCTTATGATAAAAATTCTATGATATTTTCAGATGGATCTGGTGCAGCGGTCTTATCTGCTGTACTTATGAATAATTATTCTTCTGAAAAATATGGAATTATTTATCATGATAGTCAATGTAATAATAATGATGAATTATATTATTTAACTAATGGGCCATCGTTAAATAAAAAGTATAAAAATTCATTGGTAAATATTAAAATGAATGGAAAGAAAATTTATGAATATGCATTAACAGAAGTTCCATATTTTTTGAAAAATATTTTAGATAATACAAATTTACATTTAAGAGATATAAAAAAAATTCTTATTCATCAAGCTAATGCAAAAATGGATTATGCTATTTTAAAAAGATTATTAAAGCTATATGATTATTCATATGAAAGTGATAATTTTTTAGAAAAAATAATGCCTATGACTGTTCATAAATTTGGAAATTCTTCTGTTGCTACTGTACCAACACTATTGGATTTAATTATTAATAAAAAAATATCAAATCATAGAATTTATCCTGGAGATATAATACTAATGGTATCTTTGGGAGCTAGTATGAATATTAATGGAATAATTTACCGTTTTCCAATTACAAAAAAATAAAATTTATGAAAAAAAATATACATCCAAATAATTATAGAAAAGTTGTATTTAAAGATATTAACAATGAAAAAACTTTTATTTGTAGATCTACTGTAAGGACAAAAGATGTTATAAAAATAAATGGGATTAATTACCCTTTATACAAAATGGAAATATCTAGTTACTCTCATCCGTTTTTTACAGGAGAAAAAAGATTTTTTGGAAAAACTGGTCCAGCAGAGAAATTTAAAAAAAAATATGAAAAATATAAGAAGTTTTAAAAAATAAAAAAATGAATTTCATATTATATGATGGAATGTTTGAATGGAAAAATTTATTTCCTATAACTCTTACTAGATCTATATCGGAAATTCATTTAGGACTTTTTACAATAAAAGAAAGATGGGAAAAAAAACTTGGATATAAAGCTATTTGCATTTTTACACAACCGTTTCTTTTAAAGAAAAATTCATTTAAAAAAAATAAAATTTTATTTAAAAATGTATTTATAATTAATTCTTCATTTATTCCTAATGAAGAATTAATTAACACAATTATATCATTGAAAAAAAATGAAGCAATTTCTTTCCAAAAAAATATTGTAGCAGCAAGAATAAATATTTTTTCTTATGAAGAATATGAATATAAAAATTTTTTTTCTATAAAAAAATATAGTAAAGTTTATGAAATAAATAAAATTATTCATATTAAAAATGTATGGGATATTATTGTACAAAACAAGAATATTTTGAAAAAAGATTTTATGTTTTATACAAAAGGAAAAAGATCTTCCACTTTACTTGGTAGAAATATTCTTATTTGTAAAGAAAGAATTTATTTAAAGGAAAATATAGTAACTAACAATGTAGTACTTAATGCAAAATTTGGACCTATTTATATTGATAAAGGAGTTGAAATTATGGAAGGATGTTTAATAAGAGGGCCAGTATATATAGGTAAAAAAACAATAGTAAATATGGGATCAAAAATATATGGAAATACAACTATAGGTTCTTTTTGTAAAGTTGGAGGAGAAATTAAAAATTCTTTACTTTTTTCTTATTCTAATAAAGCTCATGATGGATTCCTTGGACATTCTATTTTAGGAAAGTGGTGTAATTTAGGTGCTGGAACTAATGTCTCTAATTTAAGAAACGATTACAGAGATGTAACATTATGGAATTATGAAAAAAAAATTTTTTCACCAATTAATATGCAATTTTTTGGAATAATTATGGGAGATCATTCTAAATCTGCTATAAATACTCAATTTAATACCGCTACTGTAATAGGAGTATGTACAAGTATTTTTGGATATGGATTCCCTCCCAGATATATTCCATCTTTTTCTTTTGGTGGAATTCAATGTAATAAAAGAATTCCTTTTTACAGAGTTTGTGAAACTGCAAATTTAATGATGAAAAGAAGAAAAAAAAAATTATCTATTTTAGAAGAAAAAATATTAGAACATTTATATAAAATGTCAAATGTTTAATTTTTTTTAAAAACATTGTTTATGCTGAAACATAATTTAGGATACCCACGTATAGGGAATAAAAGAGAATTAAAAAAAGCTTGTGAATCTTATTGGACAAATAATATTGATTTAAATACTTTAATAAAAGTTGGTGAGAAAATAAGAAAAGAAAATTGGATCTTACAAAAAAGTTCAGGATTGGATTTAATACAATGTAATGATTTTAGTTTTTATGATCATGTTTTAGATATGTCTTTATTGTTAGGAGTTATACCTGATTCTTATTTAGAAATTTCAATAATTAAAAATCATTTTGATTTATATTTTTCTATGGCTAGAGGATTTCAAAAAAATGAATGGGATATTAAGGCTATGGAAATGACTAAGTGGTTTAATACTAATTATCATTATATTGTTCCAGAATTTAAAAAAGATCAAAAATTTTATATTTATTCCAACAAAATATTTAATGAATTAGAAGAATTAAAATTTTTGTTAAAGGATATAGAAAAAGTTAAACCTATTTTGATTGGCCCAATAACTTATCTTTTTTTAGGAAAAGAAAAAGATAAATTTTTTAATAGAATAGATTTAATTGATAACATACTACCTACTTATATAGAAATAATTAACAAATTAAAAAATAGAGGAATTTATTGGATACAGTTGGATGAGCCTATTTTATCATTGGATTTATCAGAAAAATATAAAAGTATTTTTCAGTATGCTTATAATAAATTATCTGAAAAATGTTCAGGAATTAGCATTTTATTGGCAACTTATTTTGATGGAATTTCTGAAAATATATCTGTATTAAAAAACATTAAAATAAAAGCTATACATATAGATTTAGTAGAAGATATAAATCAATTAGACATTGTTATAGATTTTGTTATAAAATCAGATATTACTTTATCTTTAGGGATTGTAGATGGTAAAAATATATGGAAAAATGATTATTATAAATCAATTAAAATTATAGAAAAAACAATAAAATCAATAGGAGAAGATAATGTAATGTTAGCTCCTAGTTGCTCATTATTACATGTACCTATAGATGTGGAAAATGAGATAAATATTCATACAGATATAAAAAATAGAATAGCTTTTGCTAAGCAAAAAATTAATGAATTAAATGACTTAGAAAAAATTGTAAAAGGGAATAAAAAAATTTTATCTGAAAATTATTTTTTAATGAAAAAAATTAAAAATAAATCTAGTTCTTATAATGAAAAGATTAAAGAAATATCTGATAAAAAGGAAAATTTGAAAAGAAAAAATGTTTTTAAATATAGACAAGAAAAACAAAAAATAAAATTTAATCTTCCAATATTTCCTACTACAACAATAGGATCTTTTCCACAAACTAAAGAAATACGAAGTATACGTAATAAATTTCGTAATAAAAAGATAAGTAAAAAAAATTACATAAAAAAAATCCAGGAATTTATTGTAAATGTTATTAATATACAGGAAGATATAGGTTTAGACGTTTTAGTACATGGAGAATTTGAGAGAACTGATATGGTAGAATATTTTTCAGATAAATTAAATGGAATTGTTCCTACTGATAATGGATGGGTACAAAGTTATGGAAGTAGATGCGTAAGACCACCTATTATTTATGGAGATGTTAGTAGAAAAGGAGATATGACAATTGAATGGATGACTTTTGCAAAATCTAAAACAAATAAATTTATAAAAGGAATGTTGACTGGCCCAGTAACTATTTTACAGTGGTCATTTGTTAGAAATGATCAACCTGTACATGAAACTGCGTTTCAAATAGCATGGGCTATTAGAGAAGAAGTCCTATCTTTAGAAAATTCTGGAATACGAATAATACAGATTGATGAACCTGCTTTAAGAGAAGGACTACCTTTAAAGAAAAAGAATTGGAAAAAGTATTTTAATTGGTCTATTAAAGCTTTTCATATTTCTTCAAGTGGAGTAAAAGATGATACTCAAATTCATACGCATATGTGTTATAGTCAATTTAATGATATACTAAAATATATTGCAGATTTAGATGCAGACGTTATAACTATAGAAACATATAGATCAGGGATGGACTTGTTAAAAGCTTTTTCAGAATTTTCTTATCCTAATGAAATAGGGCCTGGTGTATATGATATACATTCTCCTAGGATTCCTACTGTTAAAGAAATTTTTGAATTAATTAAAAAAGCTACTTTATTAATACCAATTAAAAATATTTGGATTAATCCAGATTGTGGCTTAAAAACTAGAAATTGGGATGAAGTATTAAAATCACTTAAAAATATGACAAAAGCTGCAAAATTAGCAAGAAAAAATACTTATAATTAAAATGTAATATTTTTCTATTTTTGTATTTTGTAAATAAAAAGTAATAAATGACTTTAGAAAAAAGGGAGAAAATAATAAAAAATGAATTTAATATTATTAATAATTGGGAAGATAAATATAAGTATTTAATTAAGTTAGGAAATATTTTAAAAAAAAAAACAGATGAATTTAGATCTGAAGACAAATTAATTCATGGATGTCAATCACAAGTTTGGGTAGAAGCGAAATTGAAAAATAAACGTGTTTTTTTTGATGCTGATAGCGATGCTTTAATTCCAAAAGGAATTGCTGCTTTAATGATAAGAATGTATTCAGGTCTTCATCCTATTGAAATTGTTTATTCTAATTACAATTTTATTTATGAAATAGGATTTAATAATTTCCTTTCTCCCATTAGAGCAAATGGAATAGTTTTATTGCTAAAAAAAATAAAACTTTATTCAGTTATTCTTAATACTAAGATTACTGTATAAACATATTAAGGTTTAAATTTAAATGAATAAATAAAATAATTTTTAATAATAATAAAAATAATAAAATAATATAGATTATTTATCATGTTTAATAACTGAAGAAATGGAACAATCTATAGATTAATCTAGTTTATAAGTTAACAAAAGTATTTATTATTTTATTCGTTTTATTATAATAATATTTTATAAAATCTAATTTTACAAAACAATACAATACAAGGAGTTCTTTTACAGTAAGTTTTTTTACTATAAAAACTATTAGGGACTTTAGCCCTTTATGTGGAAAAAATATTAAATAATCTTTATAATTTAGAGGAAGATAAAATTGAGATATGTTAAAAAAAATAAAAAAATAGACAACTTATAAAGTTGTAGATTCTTATAAAGAAATGAAAAAATATTATATATGGAATTTATTTGAAAAATATCCTAAAATAGAATACATAATAAAAATATTTTAGATAATAGGCCTTTTTTTTTCTCCAACATTATTAATTATTCATTATTATATTAATAAAAAAATATGTAATGTACGTAAATTATACATTTTATCTATTATTTAATAAAATTAAGAAAATTATAATGTTTTTCTCATTTTTGATATAGGAATATTCATTTTAGATCTATATTTTGTTATAGTTCTTCTCGCGATTATATAACCTTTTTTTTTAAAAATATTAGATAATTTTTCATCTGTAAGAGGTTTTTTTTTGTTTTCTTGAGATATAAATTCTTTTAAGTATTTTTTTATTTTAATAGAAGAAATTTCATCTCCTTCTTTATTTTTCATTTTTTCGGAAAAAAAACTTTTAATTAAAAATGTTCCATATGGAGTATTTACATATTTTCTGTTAGCGACTCTGGAAACAGTAGATATTCCTATTCCAATTTTTTGAGAAATGTTTTTTAAAATCATTGGTTTAATTTTTATTGGATCTCCAGTTAAAAAATATTCTTTTTGATAATCCATAATAGCATTCATAGTTAAAAGCAAAGTGTTTTTACGTTGTTTAATTGCATCAACAAACCATTTTGCTGAATTTATTTTACTTTTTATAAAATAAAAAGTTTTTTCATGTTTTTCTTGGTTTTCTTTATTTGAAAATTTATAGTACTTTTTTAACATTTTTACATATGAAGGTGATACTATTAATTCTGGAGTATTTCTATGATTAATGGATAATTCTAATTTTTCATCTAAAATAGAAATAGTGAAATCTGGAATTATATTGTGAAAATTTTTATAGTTTTCAGAAAATATTTTTCCAGGTTTTGGATTAAGTTTTTTTATTTTACAAATAGCTTTTTTTAATTTTTTTTTTGTTACTCCTAATTTTTTTTGCAGTTTATGGTAATTTTTCTTTACTAGATATTCAAAATAATTACTTATAATTTTTTCTGCTATAAAAATATCTTCTGATTTTCTTTCTCTATTCAATTGAATAAAAAGACATTCTTGTAGATTTCTAGATCCAATTCCTATTGGATCTAATTTTTGTATATATTCTATAAGCAATTGTTCTATTTTTTCTTCTTTTATTGATTTTCCAAATATTAACATAATATCATCTGCCATTGATTTTGTTGTTCTTCTTATATACCCGTTATCATCTATGTTCCCCAATATAAAATCGGCAATGTATAAATCTTCTTTATTTAAAAATCTAAAAGTATGTAATTGATTCCTTAAATATTCTTGAAAAGAAGTATTATAAGTAACAGTTATGTTCTTATAAATAATAGAATTTTTATTATTATTTGTTACATATAAATTTTCTTTATTAAAACTTTCATATTCTTCTTCATTTAAATTATCATATGTTTCATAAGAATTATTTTCATCATATTTATTTTCGTTTTTTAAAGACTCAAAATCTATTACATTATCTTCTTCAGATTCGTAAATAGAAAAATGTTCTTCTTCTAAAGCTGGATTTTCCTCTAATTCCTGTTGTACTCTTTTCTCAAAATCCAAAGTAGATAATTGAACTAATTTTAATAATTTTATTTGTTGAGGAGAAAGTCTATGATGTACTTTTTGTATTAATTTATGTTTTAACATAATAATATTTAAAATTCTGCATTATTAGGAGTTCTGGAAAATGGAATTACATCACGAATATTATTCATTCCAGTAATAAATTGAACTAATCTATCAAAACCTAACCCAAACCCACTATGAGGAACTGATCCAAATTTACGTGTTTCTAAATACCACCAAAGCTTATTTGTATCTATATTCATATCTTTTACTCGTTTGAATAATATTTCATAACGTTCTTCTCTTTGAGATCCTCCAACAATTTCTCCTATATTTGGAAATAAAATATCTATAGCTCTTACAGTTTTACCATCATCATTAATACGCATATAAAATGCTTTAATTCCAATCGGATAATCAAATATAATTACAGGAATTTTTTTGAAATATTCATTAACTAAATATTGTTCATGTTCCGATTGAATGTCCATTCCCCAAGTAATTGGATGTGTATTGTTTTTTTCTTTTTTTTTTTTTTTATTTAGTATTTTTATTACATCTGTATAACTAATTTTTTGAAATTTAGACTGTAATATATGTTCCAATTTATCTATAAGATAAAATTTATCTTTATTCCATTTTTTTATATTGTCATTTAAAAATGATAAATCTTCTGTACAATTATAAAGAATGTATTGTATAACAAATTTTAATAAATTTTCAGCTAAGTTTATAATTTTTTCTAAATTGTAAAAAGCTACTTCAGGTTCTACCATCCAAAATTCAGATAAATGTCTAGAAGTATTTGAATTTTCTGCACGAAAAACAGGTCCAAAAGTATACACTTTACCTAATCCTATACTAGCAGATTCTGCTTCTAATTGACCTGATACACTCAAATAAGTTTTGCATTTAAAAAAATCTTTTTCATAATCTATTGTATTTTTACTAAAATCAAGAGTAGTTACTTGAAACATTTTTCCAATACCTTCACAATTTGAAGTAGTAATAATTGGAGTATGTATATAAAAAAAATTATGTTCATGGAAATACTTGTGTATAGAAAAAGAAATACAGTGTCTAATTCTCATTATACAACTAAATAAATTTGTCTGAAAACGTAAATGAGATTGTGTTCTAACTTTTTCTAAACTATGCTTTTTAGGTTGTAAAATAGATTTTTGAAGTAACTTACTATCTACTGATTTGTAGATAGTAAAATTTATAGATTGTAACTCAATATTTTGTTTGTTGCCTATGCTTCTTTTTATTAATCCAATTGATTTTATAGAAGTTCCAATTGTTATTTTATTTAAAACTTTTTTTTCCAAATTTTTTGGAAGAACAATTTGTAAATTTTTAACGGTAGATCCATCATTCAAAGAAATAAAAATGGAATTACGAAAAGAACGAATCCATCCTTCAACTAATATTTTTTTATTTAAAAAAATAATTCCTTTATCTAATAATTCTTTTACAGAATATTTTTTTATTGTCATTTTTATATTTTTAATATCTCATTTTCTTTATATAAAAAGAATTCATCTATTTTTTTAGTATATTTATCTGTAATTATTTGTATATGGATCTCACCTTTTTTATAAATATCTTTAGATATTTTTAACTTTTTTATATTATTATTATTTTTTTTTCTTATATTCCTTATATGTACTTTTGCTTTTTCTGATTGTATTTTAATATTTTTTATAATATTTTTTCTGCCTTCTTCTGTTATTACAGGAATTAATATATGTATTGTATCTCCTCTATTTGTTGGAGTTACACCTAAATTTGAATCTATAATTGATTTTTCTATTTGTGAAAGTATTGTTTTATCCCAAGGTTTAATAATAATATTCATGTTATCTACAGTAGTAATATTTGATACTTCTAATAATAGTGAATATGCTCCGTAGCATTTTACTTTAATATTACTTAATGAATAAGCTACCGATTTACTACCTAATCTAATTGTATGTATTTCCTTTTTTAATTTTAAAAAAACATTTTGCATATCTTTTTTGCAAAAAGAGAAAATTTTATTTAAATCTTCCATAAGATCTTCCATAAGATTATTAATTTTTATAAACTAAAGTACCTATTTCTTCACCTGATACTAATTTTTTAAAATTTTCTTTCCTATTGATATCGAAAATAACAATTGGTAAATTATTTTCATTTCCTAAAATAAAAGCTGTTTGATCCATTACTTTTATTCCCATTTTGTAAACCATATCAAAAGATATGTTTTTAAGTTTTTTTGCAAATTTATCTTTTTCTGGATCTGTAGTATAAATTCCATCTACTTTAGTGCCTTTTAATAAAACATCGGCATTTATTTCTATTGCACGTAATACTGCTGCAGTATCAGTTGTAAAATATGGATTTCCTAATCCAGCAACGAATATTACAACTCTTCCTTTTTCCAGATGTCTAATTGCTCTATCTTTACCAAAAGGTTCAGCTATTTGATCCATTCTAATTGCTGTTTGAATATATGTGCAAATTCCTACATTTTCTAAATAAGATTGAAAAGCTATTCCATTTATAACAGTTGCTAACATTCCCATATAATCTCCTTCGATACGATTAATTGTTTTTTCCTCTTTTTTAGAAGTAGTAAATCCTCTAAATATATTTCCACCTCCTATTACTATTGCAACTTGCCCCCCCATGTCTACTACTTGTTTTACTTCTTCAGCATATTGTTTAAGACGATTATAATGAAATCCAAATTCGTTATTTCCCATAAGAGCTTCTCCACTTAGTTTCAATAATGATCTTTTATACTTCATGAAAAAGATTTTTTTTTATAAAAAGAATATTACGGAAATATTCCTAGTTTTTCGTAGGAATCTATAATTTTATTAATTGCAAGGAGAAAGGCTGCAGTTCTCATATTTTCAATATTTGATGATTTTTTTAAATTTATAATCTTATGAAATCCATTAATCATTGTATCTTCTAATCCACTACGAACTAAATCAATTTCTCTTGCACCTCTTAAAATAATTTTTTTTTCTTTCTTTGAAATTTTTTTATTGCAAATTGTTTCTACAACTTGTAGTAATCTGGCATTCATATTTTCATTAAATCTTTTTTCCATCCTACCATATCGTACATGACTTAAATTTTTCAACCATTCAAAATAAGAAACTGTTACCCCACCAGCATTTAAATAAATATCTGGAACTATAATAATACCTTTTTTTTCTAATATTTCGTCTGCTTCAGGAGTAATTGGCCCATTAGCTGCTTCTCCAATAATTTTTGCTTTTATACGATTAGCATTATTTATATGTATTACATTTTCTAAAGCAGCAGGAATTAATATATCACATTCTAACTCTAGTGCACTTTCTGTATTTTTTATATTTTTTGCTTTAGGAAAATTTAATATAGATCCTGTATTTTTTAAATGTAAAATTACTTGAGATACATCTAATCCATTTTTATTATATATTGCACCTTCTCTTTCTGCTAAAGCTACTATAATTGCTCCTGCTTCATAAAAAAAATTAGCTGTATGGTATCCTACATTTCCTAATCCTTGTATTATAACTTTTTTACCTATTATACCAACTTCAAGTCCGATAGAATCCATTTCTTCTTTCATTTTGCACAATTCTCTAATTCCATAAAATACACCTAATCCAGTAGCTTCTTTTCTTCCCCTTAAACCTCCTTGAGATACTGGTTTTCCAGTTACGCAAGCTAAAGCATCTACATCACTTGGTCTAAGTGATAAAAAGGTATCAAATATCCAGCTCATTTCTCTTTCTCCAGTTCCGTAATCAGGAGCTGGGACATCAATTCCTGGACCTATAAAGTTTTTTTTAATTAATTCAGAAGTATAGCGACGAGTTATTTTTTCAATATTTTCTTCAGACATAGTTTGTGGATCTATTTTTATTCCTCCTTTAGCTCCTCCAAAAGGAACATCTGCTATAGCACATTTATATGTCATTAAAGCAGATAAAGTCATAATTTCATCTTGTGTGACTTTCATACTATATCTAATTCCACCTTTACAAGGTAGTTTATGATGAGAGTGTTGGACTCTATAAGCTTCAATTACTTTTATTTGTTTTCCTATTTTTACAGGAAAATTCATTCTGTATACAGAATTGCATTCTTTAATTTGTTCTAAAAGGCCTTTTTCTATTGGAATAAATCGTGTAGCTTTATCAAAATTTTTTTCTATACAATTAAAAAAACTATATATATTAGTTTTATTTTGGATTTTTTTTGACATAAAAAAGTTTTTACACATTTATAAATATAGAATGAAAAAATTCAAAAATGAAAGATATATGAAAATACAAATCTACATTTTATGTAGAAAAATTATAATATATTATATAATATATTAAACTTAAATATTAAATTAGAATAAAATGTTTATTATTTTTTTTGGAATAAAAATTATTTTTTTTACTATATTTTTTTTTAATATATTTTTTGTTTTTAAATTATTTAAAATTTTATTTTTTATTTCTTCTTTTTCAATATTATAATCAAATTCTTCTAAGAATTTGAATTTTCCATTAAACATAATTGGATATGTTATTTTATTTTTTTTAATATATTTTACATCTATAATTGGCATAGGATGATACAAAATAGAATTTTGTTTTCCCAATTTATTCCATAATTCTTCTGATATATGTGGGATAAATGGAGCCAATAATTGTATTAATGGTTCTAATATTTTTCTTTTTTTGCATTTTAAAATAAGTAATTTATTTATTGCAATCATAAAATAACTAATACATACGTTGAAGGAAAATAATTGTATATGTTTTTCTATATTTTTTATAGTGTAATGTAATATATGAAACTCTTCAAATGTTGGATCTGTTTCTAATACCTGAAAAACACCATTTTGATGAAACAAATTAAATAATTTTTTAATAAATTTTTTTACTCCATTTATTTTTTTATCATCCCATGGTTTAGATTGAACAATAGGACCTAAAAACATTTCATGAAGTCTAAAAACATCAGCTCCATATTTTTTATATATATCATCTGGATTTACAATATTATATTTTGATTTGGACATTTTTTCCAATTTTCTTTTACATAAAAAAGTACCATTTTCTAATATAAAAATAGAATTATAAAATTCTGGTCTAATTTTTTTTAGGTTAGATATATTTAAATGATTATTATTTTCAATAAAAAAAATATCTATATATATTTCCTGAAACATATGAAATACTTTTGATTTTTCTTTTAGACCATAAGAAACAAATATATTCTTACCAATTACTTTTAATATAATAGCAGAAAAACTAAGAATCATTCCTTGATTTAATATTTTTTTAAATGGTTCCTCTGTTTGGACCCATCCTCTATCTTTTAAGAATTTATGCCAAAATCTAGCATAAATTAAATGTCCAGTATTGTGTTCAGATCCTCCTATATATAAATCCACATTTTTCCAATAATTTTCTTTTTTTTTAGATAAAAAAAAATTTTCATTAGTAACATCCATATAACGTAAAAAATACCAACTAGATCCTGCCCAACTAGGCATTGTATTAGTTTCTATAGGAAATACACTTTTATAATCAATAAATGAATTTGAAACTATTTTCATATTTTTTTCATCCCATGCCCAGTTCTTAGCTCTAAATAAAGCAGATTTTCCATTTTTTGGTTGAAAATTATGTATTTCTGGAAGAATAACAGGTAATTTTTCAATAGGTATAGTTTTTGGAATTTTATTTTTTAAATATATAGGTATTGGTTCCCCCCAATATCTTTGTCTAGAGAATACAGCATCACGTATTCTATAACTTATTTTTAACTCTCCAATTTTTTTATTTATTAATATTTTAATTATTTTTTCTCTTGCTATATTAATAGGTAATCCATTTAAAAAATCTGAGTTATAACACACTTTTTGATTTTTTTTATTGCAAAATCTAATAACTTTTATAGTATTTATCCCAAATTTTTCCGAAAATAATTTACTTTTTTCTTCATGGGCAGGAATTCCTATCATGGATTCCATACTATTTTCCATATTGAAAAAATTTGTAACGTAAATAGGAATTAATTTTTTTGTAATAGGATTTAAAACATAATTTCCTGTGAATACACCAGTAATATTTTTTTTATTAATATAAAAAGTTTTTTCTATGTAATTCTTAACTTTCTTTTTGTAATCAGCAGATAAGCTAATATTATTAACATATGGATGATTTATTGATAATATTGCGAAAGTAATTCCAAATACCTTTTCTGGATGTAAAAGAGTAAATTCAATTATTTTTTTATCCTTTGAATGAAGTACTTCTAAAAAAACTGTAATTTTTTTTGTTTTTCCTATCCAGTTTATTTGAGATTTTTTTAAAGATGAAGAACAACAAATATAATTTAATCCGTTTATTAATCTATTTGCGTATGCATTAATCCTAATATGCCATTGCAACATTTGTTTTTTATAAACTTTGTATCCCCCTCTTATACTTTTACCATTTTTAATTTCTTCATTTGCTAAAACAGTACCTAAATCTGGACACCAGTTCACCATACTTTTGCATAAATAAGCTAATCTATAATTTTGTAAAATGTTTTCTTTTTCATTATCATTGAATTTTTTCCACTTTTTACTATCGAACTTACATAAGTATGAAGTATTAGCGTTTACAAAATAATTTCCGTTTTTTATAAATTCTTTTATTAGAGATTGTATTGGTTTTGCTTTATTGTCATTTTTATCGTACCAAGAATGGAATATTTGAATGAACATCCATTGTGTCCATTTATAATAATTCTTGTCACTGGTTTTTAATTTTCTATTCCAATCGAAAGATATTCCTATATTTTTTATTTGATTAGTATATTTTTTTTCATTTTTACTAATTATATAATTTGGATGTTTTCTATTTTGTATAGCATATTGTTCTGCAGGTAATCCAAAAGAATCAAATCCTATAGGATTTAAAACGTTAAATCCTTTTGTTATTTTGTATCTTGCATATATATCTGAAGCTATATAACCCAAACAATGTCCAACATGCAATCCATATCCGGAAGGATATGGGAACATATTTAAAATATAGTATTTTTGTTTTTCATTTTCCTTAACATGGAAAATTTTATTTTTTTCCCAATATTTTTGCCAATACTTTTCTATCTTACGAAAATTATATTCCATTATTATATTTTTTTTTAATATTTTTTTTTAGTAAAAATTACAATAGATTTTATTATGTAATTTTAATTTTTTTTCTGTTAAAAAATATATGTAAAAACAGTAAAAATAGTTTAAAAAAATAAAAAAAATGTTTAATGATCGTAAAGATTATTTTTTAAATAAAAAATTTTTAAATAATCAGAATGTAAATGTATTAATAAAAATCATTCATAAAAATCCTAAATATGTATTAAAAATATTTAGGCTATTAAACTTGTATAAATCTATTTCTGTATTCAGAATTATAGATCTTCCTATTAAAAAAAAAATTATAGAAGATTTACCTTATACTGAAAAAATGGAATTGTTAAATAAATTATCAGTAGATGATAGAGTTTCTTTTTTAGAAAACCTACCAAATCATTCTTTAAAAGATTTAATTAAATATTTAAATCCAGAAGAAAAAAAGAAAACTTTGGTTTCGTTGGGTTATCCTGAAAATAGTGTAGGTAGATTGATGATTCCACATTATTTGGCAGTGCAGAAAAATTGGAGAGTACAAAGGGTATTTAACTATATACGAAAAGAAATAAAAAATAGTGATTTTATAGAAATTATTTATGTTATAGATAAAAATGGGAAATTGATAGGAGATATAAAAATAAAAGAGTTTTTATTAGTTGATCCAAATACTATGGTATGTTCTTTAATGGATAAGCAACATACTTCAGTTTTAAAAGTAACTGATACAGAAGAAAAGGCAACTCAAATATTTTCTATTAATAATAGATTGTCACTTCCAGTAGTAGATAATCAAAATTATTTACTTGGAATAGTTACAATAGATGATATTTTATGGGTTTTAAATGAAAATTATAGAGAGGATTTTCAAAAAATAGGAGGTATGGAAGTTCTAAATCAATCCTATCTTAACGTTCCTTTGTATAAATTAATAAAAAAAAGAGCAAGATGGTTAATTTTATTATTTATAGGTGAGATGTTCACTACTACAGTAATGCAGCAATTTACCAGTGTAATAGAAAAAGCAATAGTTCTTTCTTTATTTATTCCATTAGTAGTTTCTAGTGGAGGAAATAGTGGATCTCAAGCCGCTAGTTTGATTATTCAAGCTATGGCTTTAGGAGAAGTTAAAGTAAAAGATTGGTGG
Organism: Blattabacterium cuenoti; assembly: GCF_014251275.1. GTDB lineage: Bacteria > Bacteroidota > Bacteroidia > Flavobacteriales > Blattabacteriaceae > Blattabacterium > Blattabacterium cuenoti_AG. The sequence goes on along the minus strand of NZ_CP059183.1, from coordinate 494,226 downwards.
AGAGTAATGAAAAGAGAAATTATTTGTGGATTTTTTTTAGGAAGTATATTAGGAATTACAGGGTTTCTTCGTATTATAACTTGGCATAGTACTAGATTATTTGATTATGGGCCACATTGGATTTTGGTTGGATTTACTATTTTTTTTTCTCTTATTGGAGTAGTTTTATGGGGAACATTTAGTGGTTCAATGTTACCATTTATTATTAAAAAATTTAATGGGGATCCTGCTACTTCATCTGCACCTTTTGTCGCAACAATAGTTGATGTTATTGGCCTAATAATATATTTTTCTATGTCCTATATTCTTTTACATGGAACTTTACTATGAAAAAAGTATCTCAATTTATTAATAATAGTTTTTATATCTTCAGGAATAGGACAATTGAAAACACATTTTTTATTATTTGGATGAATAAAAGATAGAGATATAGCATGTAAGGCTTGTCTTTTCAAGATATTGTAACAAATTTTAAAAAATTTAATATGTTTACTTGAACAAATTTTAATAATTTTTTTTCCATTGTAAATTGAGTCTTGAAAAACAGGATGACCTAAATATTTAAAATGTGCTCTTATTTGATGTGTTCTACCTGTATTTAATTTACAAGAAATATATGTTATATACTTAAATTTTTCCAAAACTTTATAATGAGTTATCGAATATCTTGCATTTTTTATGTATTTATTTTTTTCTAAAATTGTCATTCTTTTTCTATTTTTTGGATCTCTTCCTATAAAACCAGTAATAGATCCTTTTGTATTTTGTAATATTCCCCATACTAAAGCAATATATTTTCTTTTAATTGTTTTTGTATAGAATTGTTTCAATAAGAAATTTTGAGTATATTCATTTTTAGCAAAAACTAACAGTCCAGATGTATCTTTATCTAATCTATGAACTAGACCAAATCTATGTAATTTAGATAGATTGTAATTGTAATATTTAATTCCGTTAATTAAAGTACCTTTTTCATTTCCATATCCAGGATGGACGACAATTCCAGATGGTTTATTTATAATCATTATATCTTCATCTTCATAAATGATATTTATATTTATTTTTTCTGCAGTAATATTTTTTTCTTCAAAAAAGTTTTTTTTTAACACTGGTATTTTTATTGAATTTTCCAATTCAATATTGTCATACTGTTTTATTTTATAATTATTTTTTACTATATGTTTATTTACTAAAATTTTTCCTAATCTAATGAATTTTTGTATTTGATTTCTACTAATATTTTCCTTAGTAATTTTTTTTGTTAGGTATTTATCAATTCTAATAGATTTTTTAGTTTCATTTACAATAATTTTAATTTTTTTTATACTTTTTTCTGTCATTTTTATGAAAATTTTTATTATTGATTTTGTTCATATACTTTTAATTTCTTTTCTTTTTGTTTTATTATAGAACTTCCATAGTTTTTTAATTTCTTTTCTTTTTGTTTTATTATAGAGTTTCCATAATTTTTTAATTTCTTTTCTTTTTGTCTTACTATAGAGTTTCCATAATTTTTTAATTTCTTTTCTTTTTGTTTTATTATAGAACTTCCATAGTTTTTTAATTTCTTTTCTTTTTGTTTTATTATAGAGTTTCCATAATTTTTTAATTTCTTTTCTTTTTGTCTTACTATAGAGTTTCCATAATTTTTTAATTTCTTTTCTTTTTGTTTTATTATAGAACTTCCATAGTTTTTTAATTTCTTTTCTTTTTGTTTTATTATAGAACTTCCATAGTTTTTTAATTTCTTTTCTTTTTGTTTTATTATAGAGTTTCCATAATTTTTTAATTTCTTTTCTTTTTGTCTTACTATAGAGTTTCCATAATTTTTTAATTTCTTTTCTTTTTGTTTTATTATAGAACTTCTATAGTTTTTTAATTTCTTTTCTTTTTGTTTTATTATAGAACTTCCATAGTTTTTTAATTTCTTTTCTTTTTGTTTTATTATAGAACTTCCATAGTTTTTTAATTTCTTTTCTTTTTGTTTTATTATAGAACTTCCATAGTTTTTTAATTTCTTTTCTTTTTGTTTTATTATAGAACTTCCATAGTTTTTTAATTTCTTTTCTTTTTGTTTTACTATAGAGTTAACAGAATTTTCTAATTTCTTTTCTTTTTGTTTTACTATAGAGTTAACAGAATTTTCTAATTTCTTTTCTTTTTGTTTTACTATAGAGTTAACAGAATTTTCTAATTTCTTTTCTTTTTGTTTTACTATAGAGTTAACAGAATTTTCTAATTTCTTTTCTTTTTGTTTTACTATAGAGTTAACAGAATTTTCTAATTTCTTTTCTTTTTGTTTTACTATAGAGTTAACAGAATTTTCTAATTTCTTTTCTATAACTAAATCAGTATTTTTATAGTTTTTTTCAATATTTTTAATTAAAATATGATCTTTATTAATAAAATTTTTTTCTTTATTTTTTTTATCTTTAAAGGAATATTTCATTTGTATTAATTTTTCCATTAACATTTCTTTTTCAGTTAACCATAATTCAATTGGTTTACTTTTGTTATATATATTTCCATAATGTGGATTTTGACGATATACTACTTTTTCTATATTTTCTATATTAGAATTCTTCAATGTTGAAGAGTTATCATAATAAAAATGAATAATATTAAATGATTTTTGTTTTAAAATAGTAGTTGCATTGTATAAAGACATTCCAATAACATTTGGAATTGATTCAAATGTGTTTTTATCATATCCTTTTCCAATTATTAAAATAATACCTTCATGATCATATGGGAATAGGTCCCCTGGAAAAATTTGTTTTTTTTTATACAAAACCTTACCTACTGTTTCTTTGGAAAATCCAGTAGTATATATAATTTTCCTAATTAAAATCTTATTTTCATTAAGTAATTTTATAGCTATGTTCTTTTTCTTATTTAAAATACTAGGTAATACAATGTTTTTTGTAGAAGTAAAATTTACTTTTATATATATTTTTCTTCCTTCTTTAATTCTATTTCCAGCTTCCGGTGAAAAAAAAATAATCTGATTGTTTTTTAAATTTGGATTGTAATGACGTTTATCTATATCATATTTTAAACCTAATTTTTTCAAAATGTATATAGATCTTGATAAAGTTAAATTACGTAAATTAGGCATAATGACATAAGTTCCATGTTTAGTATAAGTATCAATCCATTTCAAAGTAAAATTTATTATTTTATAGAATAAAAATATGGATATCAATAAATTAATAATAAAAATTAAAATGTATTTTGAATAATTCATTTATATAAAATATTTTTAAAACCAATAAAAAAAGAAATAATGAAAAATATTGCAGTAGTTATGGGTGGATATTCTAAGGAATCTTCTATTTCATTAGAAAGTGGAAAAATGGTTTATGATAATTTATGTAGAAAATGTTTTATTCCATATTGTGTTTATCTTTTCAAAGATAAATGGTTTATGAAAAATAAAGAAAATAAAAAATTTTTTATAGATAAACATGATTTTTCTGTTTTTGTAAATGAAAATAGTCGTATAAATTTTGATTGTATTTTTAATGCAATACATGGGTCTCCAGGAGAGGATGGGATGTTACAGTCATATTTTGATTTATTAAAAATACCGTATACAGGATGTAATTTTCATCAAGCAAACATAACTTTTAATAAAAAATATTGTTTATCATTATTAAAATATTTAGGAATAAATACAGCTAAATCTTTTTTTTTAAACAAAAATCAAACTTTTTGTAAAAAAGAAATATTAAATAGTATTGGAATCCCTTTTTTTGTAAAACCTAGTAGATCTGGTTCTAGTTTTGGAATTACAAAAATTTATAAGGAAGATGATTTTGATAAAGCATTATCTACAGCATTCAAAGAAGATAATGAAATTATAATAGAATCTTTTTTATCAGGTAGAGAAGTATCTGTTGGAGTATTTTCATTTAGAAATGAAATAGTTGTTCTTCCAATAACAGAAATAATTAGTAAAAATGATTTTTTTGATTTTGAATCTAAATATTCAGGTAAATCTAAGGAGATAACTCCCGCAAATTTTCCACTTAACATTGAAGTTAAAATAAAAAATACTGCTATAAAAGTATACAAATATTTGAATTTATACGGAATTTCCAGGTCAGAATTTATTATTGTTGATGAAATACCATATTTTTTAGAAATTAATACAGTACCTGGCCTTTCTAAAGAAAGTATTTTTCCAAAACAGTTGAAAACTGCTGGAATATCTTTATCCGATTTTTTTCATGATTTTATAGATTCTTCTATAAAAAAATGTCTTTATAATTTACAATGACATTTTTTTTTGCAAAAAAATCTTTTTTTTAAAAAAAAAGAAAAAAATTTTTTAAAAAGAATTAATATAGAAAAAATAAAAGAAAAACATATTATTATGTATTCTGTATAAAAATATAACATATGTTTCATAATATTGATATTGTATTTATTTAAATATATGATAAATAAAAAAAGAAAAAATATATGCTAACGTAGTCATAAACAAAAATTGTAAAATTGGCCATTTCCAAGATTTTGTTTCTCTTTTTATTATAGAAATAGTACTTATACATTGCATAGAAAATGCATAAAAAAATAATAAAGAAATTCCTGTTGGAAATGAATAAATTAGTTTAGTATTTTTTTTAATATCTTTTTCTATTTTATTTTCTTTTTCTTCAAGTTTATATAATGAATTCATGGTACTAACAAATACTTCTCTTGCTACAATAGAGGATAGAATACCAATTCCTATTTTCCAGTCATATCCAAGTGGAATTATAATCGGTTCTAATTTTTTTCCAAATATTCCCAAATAAGAATTATCTAATTCATTTTCTTGTATATTAAAAAATATATTTTTTTTTTTATCATTATAATCTTTTACTGGACCAAATGTCCCTAAAACCCAAATTAATACATTAACCAATAATATTATTTTTCCTGTATTTAAAATAAAAGATTTTATATGTATCCATAAACTTATAAATACATTTTTAAATGTAGGTATTTTATAAGTAGGTAATTCCATAATAAAACAACTATCATAATTCTTTTTTAAATACTTATGAAGTAAAATTGCTATAATAAAAGAACATAAAATTCCTATAATATACATTCCCATTAAAACTATCCCTCTCAATTGTACAAAACCCCATTTTACATTAGGGATAATTGAAGATATTATTAAAGTATAAATAGGAAGTTTTGCAGAACAAGTCATAAAAGGAGTCATCAAAATTGTTATCAAACGGTCTCTTGGATTTTCTATATGTTTAGAAGATATTATAGCTGGAATAGAACAAGCCATAGCTGAAATAATAGGAACTATACTTCTACCATTTAATCCAAATGGCCGCATAATTTTATCCATTAAAAAAATAACACGATTTATGTATCCACTTTCTTCCATAAGAAGAATAAAAAATAATAGAATAAAAATTTGTGGGATAAAACTTATAACTGTACTAATACCAGGTAATATTCCTTGTAAAAGAAAATCTTTTAAATGCCCAGAATACATAGTGTTATTTAATTTTTCTTGTGTAAAAGAAGAACATAATTCAATAAATTTTATAGGAGTTTCAGCCCAAAAAAATATAGATTGAAAAATAAAAAATAAAAAAAAGGAAAAAATTACATATCCCCAAAAATTATGTAGAACAAAAAGATTATCTATTTTTCTAAAAAATTCTAATTGATTATTTTTTTTATTAAATACATAAACAGTATGGGAAAATATTTTTTTTATCTCTTCATATCTATTTAAAGTTTCTTTTACTTGTAAACGTTTAGATATAATGTTATATTTTTTCTTAATGTTATCCAATAGAATATTTTTATTCAAAAATATTTTATTACAAGCTAAATAATACCAAGCTTTGTAAATATTTTCTATTTTAAGATTATTTTTTACATCTTTTATTGCAAGGTGATTAGATAAAGATAAATTTGTATTAAAAAAATATGATGATTTTTTTTTATTTCTTATTTTTTTTAATTTTTTTTTAACAATGTCTAAACCAATACCTTTTCTTGCATCTATTAAAATAATTTCTGTTTTTAAAAACTTTTTTAATTTTTTTATTTTTATGTAAATTCCTTTTCTTTTTGCTTCGTCTAACATATTTAATAGGAGCAAAATAGAAAATCCTAAATCTTGTAATTGTCTGAATAGAAGTAAACTTTTTTTCAAATTTGACGAATCTATTACAAAAATAATATGATCTGGAGTTTCTATATTTTCTAATAATAAGTTATTAATTACTTTTTCACTGTCAGATGATGGATATATGCTATAAGTTCCAGGTAAATCTATTATTTGATAATTTATTTTATCATAAAAAAAATACCCTATTTTTTTATCTACTGTAACTCCTAAATAGTTCCCTACCTTTTGATTTAATCCAGTTAATTTATTAAATAGAGAAGTTTTTCCTACATTAGGATTTCCCAAAAGAGCTAATTTTATATTTCTTCTTTGCATCATCTTTTTTTTCATTTACAGGTTCTATTAAAATATTTTCTGCTTCTTTTTTTCGTAAAACTAAACAAGATTGTTCATAACTTATACATAATGGATCACAAAAAATAGAAATAAAAATTACTTCTATTTTTACTCCAGGTAATACTCCTAATTCTAATAATTTTATTGGTATATTTTTATGTTTAAATCCTTTAATAATACCTTTTTCTCCTTTTTTTAAATTATATAAATCCAAAATTTATGTTTTAAATTTTTTTTATTAAATTTATGAAATGACATCTTTTTTTATAAAATCAATACAACTATTATTTAGCATTTCTATTTTAATTTTTTTTCATGAATTGGGTCATTTCTTTTTAGCAAAATTATTTAAAGTTAGAGTGGAAAGATTTTTTTTATTTTTTGATCCATGGTTCTCTTTATTTAAAAAGAAAATAGGAGATACAATTTACGGAATTGGATGGTTACCTTTTGGTGGATATGTTAAAATATCTGGAATGGTAAATAATGAAAAAAAAGATAAATTAATAACAGAAAATACTTGTAAATTTTATTCTCAAACTTCAATTAGAAGATTACTAATTATTTCAGGAGGTATTATATTTAACGCAATATTATCTATATTAATTTTCACATTTTTATTGTTTAAGTATGGAGAAATTAATATACCAATAGAAAATGCAAAATATGGAATAGAAACTGATGCTTTAGGTAAAGAAATAGGGTTAAAAAATGGAGATGTAATATTATCTATTAATGGTAAAAAAATAAAATATTTCAATGAAATACCTCAAGAAATTTTTATAGGTAATATTATAATTGTAAATCGTATGGGAAAAATAATGAAATTATATTTAAATAACAGTAAAAAAAGTTTGATTTTTGATAGAAAATACACAACGCTTCCTATTAAACCAAGAATTCCATCTGTTATAAGTTACATTTTCAAAAACTCAATTGCTGAGAAATATAAGCTAAAAATTGATGATGAAATATTATCTGTTGATACTGGAGAAATACTGTTCTATGATCAAATAAAAGAGGCTTTATTTAGACAAAGGAATGAAACATTTTTAATTTCTATTAATAGAGATGGAGATTTTATGCAAAAAAAAATACATATGAATTCAAAAGGAATTTTAGGAGTTTGTTTAAAAACATTTATGGATTTAGACGATATCTTTTTTTTCGAAAGGAAGCATTATTCTATTTTTGATAGTATTTATCATGGATTTATGAAAACATGGTATGTTTTAAAAAATCAAATATTATTTTTTAAAAATGTTTTTCATATAGAAACTAAAGCTTATAAGCAAGTAGGAAGTTTTTTCTCTATAGCAAAAGAATTTCCATCTAAATGGAATTGGGAGATTTTTTGGAATTTTACAGCAACTTTATCTATTTGGTTAGCCTTTATAAATTTATTTCCTATTCCGTCATTAGACGGTGGATATATTTTTTTTATTATAATAGAAATGTTAATAGGAAAAAAACTAAATGAAAAATTTATAGAACGTTGTACAATACTTGGATTTTTATTAGTTAGTTTTATGATGCTTTCCATTATTATTTGGGATATATTTAAAGTTTTTATTTATTAATTTTTTTGTTGTTTGTAGTTAAAGAAAAAAATATTACTTTCAGTTACTCCTATATCTAAAGAAAAATCGTTTTTGTGTATATCTTCAATCTTTTCTATAGGTGGAAAATAACTTAATCCTATTTTTATAATATTTTTATTGCACAAAGGAATAAATCTATCGTAAAAACCTTTTCCATATCCTACACGATATCCTTTTAAATCAAAAACTATTAAAGGAATAAATATTACATCTATAAGATAAATAGGAATATTTTTTTTATTAATAGGTTCTAAAATTCCATATTTATTTTCTTTTAAAATAGTTTTTGTATTAAAACAACAGTTACCCATAGAAAAATCATTAAAATTTGTTACAGGAATTAATACATTTTTACCTTTATTCATAAGAAAATTTATAATAATAAATGTATTTATTTCTTTAAGTTTTTTTATTGGTAAATAAATATTATAGTATTTTTTATTCCACAAAGAGATTTTTTTAACTTTATAAAAAATATTTATACTAATTCTTGAAATATCTTTTTTAGATAAACAATTTCTATATTGTAAATATTTTCTTCTAAGAATATTTTTTATATTCATTATAATTTAAATTATAGATTTTATAAAAGAAATTAGTATATCTATGAGTATTTTAGGTTTTTCTAAATGGCTCATATGCCCTGTTGATATTTTTGTAAAGTTAGTTTTAATACCTATTTTTGTTTCTTTATTAATAATTTCTTTTATATCAAGGATACTATCATATTCTCCAACTATATATAATTTTGGAAATTTTGTAGTTTTTAATAAAAATTCCCTATTTTTACGTAACATCATCCCTTTTAAAAAACAAGATATGCATTCATAATCAGTAGAAAAAGCAATTTTTTTAGCAAAAAAAATTTCTTTTTGTAAGGAAGATATATTATTTTTATTAAACCATGAATTTACACTATTATATACAAATAAAGGAAAATTTAGTTTAGATAAATGTATTCCTTGTATTCGTTTATTTTTTTTTTCAATTGTGTCTTGTTTTGCAGTAGAATGAAGTAAACATAGTCCTAAAAAAATATATGGATTTTTTTCTGCAAGTGCTAAAGATATATACCCCCCCATAGAATGACCTATTACAATTACTTTTTCTATATTTTCTTTTTTCAAAATTTCACCTACTATATTAGCCCCATCTTCCATGGTAAAAATGGTTTTTTTTCTCCATTTTATTGGAAATATGCTTTTTCCATGTCCAGGAAGATCAATAGAAATTATTCTATATTCTTTAGAAAGAATTTCATATATTAAATTCCATATTTCTGAGCTACCCATAAATCCATGTAATAAAACTATAGTGGGGATTTCTTTTTTTTTTAATCGAAAATTTTTTTTTACATAAAAAAAATTATAATCTATTGTCATATTATTTCAAATAATAAATTAATGCTAATCATAAATTGAATTTTATTCATTAAATAATACTCAATAATACCATAAATAATGTTATTAATAATAAATATTGGGAATTCCAATATAAGATTTGGAATTTTTATAAAAAAACAATTTAATTTCAAATGTTATTGTTCATGGATTATAAATAGCAAACCATACAGACAGTTAAATGAATATGTACACTTATTTATAAATATATATAATAAACATAATATTATTTTTCATGAAATTAAAAATATTGTTATTGGATCAGTAGTTCCTGAATTAACAGGAGTTATAAAATATTCTCTATATATAATACATAAAATTTATCCTATAATAATGGATAGATATTCTGTATCTCCTATAAAACATCATTATAATCAACTAGGTACTGACTTATATGCAAATGCTATTGCCGGATATACTTTGTATAAAAAAAAATTTAAAAATATTTTAATAATAGATTTTGGGACTGCATTAAGTTTAATTTGTGTTGATCCTTATGGAATTATAAAAGGAATAATTATCGCTCCAGGAGTAAATTCTTCCTTAATGGCTTTAATTGCAAATACTTCTTTATTATCAAATGAAAATGAAATAGAGTTAAAAAATCCTCCTATTTTGTTGGGAAAAAATACAATAGATTGTATACAAAGTGGATTAATATATGGATATTTAGGTATGGTAGAAGGATTTATAAACAGAATAAATAAAGAATTAAAAACAAAATGTTTGGTAATTTCTACTGGAGGTCAGTCTCATATATATTCTCCTTTGACAAAAAAAATTCATTATAACGATATACTACATACAATAAAAGGTTTGAAAATTTTATTTAATATAAAATATGGAATTTAAATTTAAATATTAATGCATCTTTTTATTTTATTTGATATAAATTTAAATTTTTTTTCAGATAACTTCATTCTAATTTTAAAAAAGTTAGCATCGCTTTCTTTATCCATAGGTATTAAATGAATATGTATATGTGAAATTTCAAATCCCATGATAAATAATCCTATTCTATTACAAGGAATTGCTTTTTCTATTCCTATAGCAATTTTTCTAGAAAAAGACATAATAGAGATAAAATCTCTTTCTGATAAAGAGAATATTTTATCTTTATTATGTTTTTTTGGAATAACTAAAGTATGTCCAATTTTTATTGGATTAATATCTAAAAATGCCATATAAAACTCATTTTCAGCAACTTTATAAGAAAGTACTTCATTTTTAATTATTTTATGAAATATATTATTATTCACTAAAATAAATTTCTAAAATTTCATAGTCAATTTTCATTTTATTAGGTAGATTTATCCTAGTTATTTGTCCTACTTGTTTGCCAAGTAATCCAATAGATATAGGAGTATTAATAGAAATTTTTCCTAATTTTAAATCTGCTTCACCTTCTGGAACTAAAGTGTATATTTGTTCACCTCCATAAGTTAAGTTTTTTACTTTTACTGTAGAAAGTATAGAGACTCTTGTTCTGTTTATTTTTGATCCATCTATAATACGTGCGTTAGATAATTTTTTCTTTAATTTTGATATATTCATTTCTAAAAAACCTTGTGCTTCCTTTATCGCATCATATTCAGCATTTTCTGATAAATCACCTTTATCTCTAGCTTCAGCTATTTGTAGTGAAATCTTATGTCTCTCTACATTTTCCAATCTTTCTATTTCTTTTTTCAATTTTTTTAATCCTTCTTTAGTTATATACTCAAATTTTTTCATTATTATTTTTTTTGTGTTACTCTTAAAATTAAAGTTATATGATTATAAAAAAATATTAGTGTATTTTATCCATATACTATATAATTCAATTAAATACATGTGTACAACAACAATAATCATGTATAAATAAGATATTACTAAATAATAATGATATTTATTAATTATATCCTATAATATATAAAATTAGCATATAGTACAAGTATATATAATATATCTAAGTATAGGGTATAGGGTGGTTAGTAATATTGAAAAAAATAATAAAAAATTATTCTATTCTAGTAATATTAGCACCAATAGATTGCAATCTTAGTTCAATATTTTCATATCCTCTTTCTATTTGTTCTATATTTTTTATTATACTAGTACCTTTAGCAGAAAGAGCAGCAATAAGTAGAGAAATTCCAGCTCTTATATCTGGAGAATTTAGTATAGATCCACGTAAATATGATTTATGATTTAGCCCGATTACGGTTGCTCTGTGAGGATCACATAATATTATTTGTGCACCCATTTCAATTAAATTATCTATAAAAAATAATCTACTCTCAAACATTTTTTGATGAATTAAAACACACCCTTCAGCTTGAGTTGCCACTACAGTTAAAATACTTAATAAATCTGGAGTTAATCCTGGCCATGGAGCATCTGATATAGTTAGAATAGCGTTATTTAATAATTTTTTTATTTTATAAAATTTTTGAAATGGAATATAAATATCATCTTGTTTTCTGTTAATTTTTATACCCATTTTTTCAAATACATTTGGAATAATTCCTAAATTTTTCCAACTTACATTTTTAATACATATTTCAGAGCAAGTTATAGCTGCTAAACCTATCCAACTACCAATCTCTACCATATCTGGTAGTATAGTATGTATACATCCTTTTAATTCATATACTCCTGTAATATTTAATAAGTTAGTTCCAATACCTTTTATTTTTGCACCCATATTATTTAACATTTTGCATAATTGTTGTATATATGGTTCACATGCAGCATTATAAATTATAGTTTTTCCTTTTGCTAAAGTAGAAGCCATTATTATATTTGCAGTTCCTGTTATGGATGCTTCTTCCATTAAAATATATTTACCATGTAATTTATTTTTAGAATGTAAATAAAAACATTTTAATTCATTGTTATAATGGATAATACCTCCTAATGATTTTAATCCGTTTAAATGAGCATCTAGTCTTCTTCGTCCAATTCTATCTCCACCTGGAATAGGTATATATACTTTTCCTAGTCTTGTAAGTAATGGGCCAGCTATCATAATAGAACCTCTAATAGATTTTCCATGTTTCCTAAATTTTTCTGTATTTAGATATTCAGTATTTATATCTTTTGCTTGAAATGTATAATCTCTTTCTCCATTTTTTTTTACAATTACTCCTAAATTTTTAATAATTTTAATTAAACATTTTACGTCACCTATTTTTGGAATGTTTTTTATTCTAACTTTATCAGATGTTAGTAACGAAGCACATAAAACTTGTAAAGATTCATTTTTAGATCCCTGTGGAAAAATTTGACCCTTTAAAGAATTTCCCCCCTTTATTTTAAATACTCCCATTACTTACTTTATTTTTTTTTTTTTTAAGAAATAAGGACCTTGTAGTAAGGTAGAAAAATCATGTTTTTTTAAACATATTTTACCTTTAGAAAGTTTTTTTAGATCATTAAAAATAATATCATTTTCCACTATATTTTTGTTCCATCTTAAATAGTTTTTTTTCATAGTGTTAGCTATAGCATAAAACCATTCTTCCTTTTTTTGTTCATTTTTACAATTAATAGCTACATTGATCATATTTCTAACTATTTTTCCATAATAACGGAAACTAGTTAAATATTCTGGATACACAATTTTTTTTTCAAAAAATCTAAATTTTTTTGTATTTCTTATAGTGAAAGGAGTATCAACATCAAGTTTGTATTTTGACATAATTAATAATTGATTCCATAATTTATATTGAAAAAAAGGAAAAGATTTTTTTAATTTAAAATTCATAAACTCTTTCATTAACTTTATTATTTTTAATGCACAAAGATTACGTTTTTCTCTATTTTTAATGTTTATTGCATAATCTATCATTTTATGAATATTTCTACCATATTCTGGTATAACCAATTTTAAACGATCTGTATTATATTCCATATTAATTTTTATATAAAAATTTAATATTTTATCTTACTTATTTTTTTCATAAGGTACTTTATAAGATATTTCATCTAGTGTCCATAAAATTTTTTTTTTAAAAATATTTTTTCTTACACTACATAAAATATTTGAACAATATGAACAATGATATTTACAACAAGCATCTACGTGAACAGATAGTTCTACTCTATCTCCAAATTTATTTTTAGTTATTTTAGATAATTTTTCTATTTCTTTATTAGATTCTTTAATATTAAAAAACCATGGTAATGTTAAATGACAATCTACGTGAAGTGCACTTCCATATTTAATAATTTTTAAATGATGAAGGTCAATCCAATAAATATTTCTTTTTTGGTTTATATATGAAGATAATATTTGTAGCAATTTTTTATCAGAAGCATCCATAATACCAGCTGCAGAGTTTTGTAATAGTTTAATCCCTGTATATAACACTACGGTAGAAAATACAGAAGATATAATAGGATCTATCCATATACATTTAGTTTTATTTAATATAATCAATCCTAAAACTATTACAAAAGTAGAATAAGTATCTATTTTAAGATGTTTACCACTAGCAATTAAAACTAATGTTCCATTTTTATTTCCTATCTTGCATGCTATAAATCCTAAAAAATAGTTTATTACTGCTGTTATAGACATTAAAAGTATTCCATAGTTTAATTTGTATAATAAAATTTTATCATGATGCATATGATATTGAGTACGTACAAAAGTATTTGCAAAAATGGTTATTCCAGCAATGAATATTAAACATCCTTCTATAGCTGTGGAGATAAATTCTATTTTTCCATGTCCATATGGATGATTTCTATCTTTTGGTAAAGAAGAAATATAAATACTTAATAATCCTATAAATCCACTAATTATATTAATTACACTTTCAATTGCATCACTAAATATAGATAATGAAGAAGTAATATTCCAAGTTTTCCATTTAACAATAAAAAAAATAATAGATACAAAACAAATTATCTTTTGCAAGATGAAATTTATTTTAACTTTTTCTAAACTTTTCATTAAAAAAAATATTATGGAATCAATTTATATTTATATTATAAGTTTTTATATTTTATATTAAAATAAGTTTATTTAATTTCAATAAAATTCTTTTTTCTCCGAATTTTTTAAAAAGGACTGTTACAATTTCGTTTGTTTTATAAAATCCAAAATTAATAATAATTCCTATTCCAAAATTAGGATGAAATACTTTCATTCCTTTTTCTATTTTTTTTTCACATGTTATTTTTTTTTTTTCAAAAGAATATTTTTTAAAATTAAAAGATAAAGATTTAAGTTTTTTTTCTTTGTTTTCTATTTTTATAAGTACTTTATTCATTTCGTTAATAAATCTACTATGGGTATTTTTCTTTTTTTCTCCCCATAAAAATCTATATTTAGAATAAGATAACATAGCAATTTTTTTCGCTCTAGTTAAAGCAACGTAAAATAATCTACGTTCTTCTTCTATTTTTAATGGATTATTATAACTTGATTTTGATGGAAATAAATTTTCTTCTAATCCAGTTATAAAAACTACAGGAAATTCTAATCCTTTTGATAAATGAATTGTCATAAGTGAAACTTTGTTTTTTTCATGTATGTTATTTTTATTAATGTCTTTATCATTTTCATGTTCTTCTAAATAAAAATTTTGTATAAATTCTGATAAACTAGGATTTTCATTATTTCCAAATTGTTTTTTTTCATCAATGTAAAAACTTATATTATCAATAATATATTGTAAGTCATTAATTTTTTCTGTTGGGTTTTCTTTAAGGAAAAAATATATTATATTTTTTATATCTTCTTTAATATTTTTCTTATTTAAATTTTTTTTTATGTTATCTATTTCAAAAAAGAAATTATTTAGTTTGTCTATTGTAGTTTTTTTTATTTTAAAAAAAATCTTATAATAATTAATGTTTTTTACTATATCATATATTCTTATTTTTTTTTCTTTTGAAAAATTTAATATAGAATCAAAAGTTTTTTTATATTCTATTTTTTTTTTTAGTATACGTAATAGAGATGGTTCATCGTAATGATTTATTATAATACGTAAATAAGATAAAAAATCTCTAATTTCTTTTCTATTTTCTAATGAAATATTTCCATATATTTTATATGGAATTTTCATTTTTTTTAATGTAAATTCTATAATTTTTGATTGGAAATTTGCTCTATAAAGAATAGCAAAACTATTATACTGTAATTCTTTTTGTTTCTTTATAGAAAGAATAGAAGATGCAATATATTGTGCTTCATCTGTTTCAGATGAAGCACAATATATTTTAATTTTTTCTCCTTTTTCATTGTTGGTCCAAATTTTTTTATATATTTGGTTCTTGTTACATGCTATAACATAATTAGATGCTTGTACTATTGAATCAGTAGAACGATAATTTTGTTCTAAACGAAAAATTTTTGCTTTTTTATAATGAACATGAAAATTAAGAATATTTGAAATATTTGCTCCACGAAAAGAATAGATACTTTGAGCATCATCTCCAACTGCAAAAATATTTTTGTATTTATAATATAGATTTTTTATTATACAATTTTGAGATATATTTGTATCTTGATATTCATCAATTAAAATATATTTAAATTTATTTTGATATTTTATAAGAATATCAGGATAATAGTAGAATAAACGATTAGTATGAAGCAAAATATCATCAAAATCTAATGCTCCTGCATTATAACAACGTTTTGCATATAATTTATATATTTTATAAAAAAAATTATTTTTATTTTTAATGCAATACAAATTATTTTTATATTCTGATATTCTGTTTTTTATTTCTTTAGGATGAAAATTTTTGTCAAAACTAATATCTTTTAATATTTGTTTTATAACATTTTCTGAATCTTTTTGATCATAAATAGTATAATTTGATTTATATCCAATGTAATGTGATTCGGCTCTTAAAATTCTAGAAAATATTGAATGAAAAGTCCCTATGGTAATTTTACTTAATTCCGTTTTATTTATCATTATAGAAATCCTATTTTTCATTTCTCTTGCAGCTTTATTAGTAAAAGTTATTGCTAATATATTGCTAGGATTAATTCCTATTTTTTTTATCATATAAGCTATACGATATGTAATTACACGGGTTTTACCTGAACCTGCTCCCGCAATAACAAGTATAGGACCATAAATGGTTTCAATTATTTTTTTTTGAATATGATTCAAATCTTTATTCATTTATGAATAAACTTTGTATTTTATTTTTTTTATAATATCTTTGAAAAATGTGTTTTTCTTTTCTAAGAAAATTGGGGTTTTTTTCAAAAAATTTTTTAGCAATTGGAATTATTTCTTTTATTATTTTCAAATCTTCTGAAAAATTTACAATTTTAAAATAGTCTTTTCCACTTTGTTCTGTACCTATTAAGTTCCCACTACCTCTTAATTTTAGATCTTCTTTCGCTATTTCCAATCCATCGTTTGTACTACACATTTTTTTCATTCTAAGTATTCCTTCTATACTTATTTTTTTTTCTGTAATTAGTATACAATAACTTTGATGAATACTTCTACCTACCCTGCCTCTTAACTGATGTAACTGAGATAATCCAAAAAAATTAGCATTTTCTATTAAAATAACTGTAGCATTAGGTACATCTATTCCTACTTCTATAACAGTTGTAGTAGTTATTATTTTTGTTTTCCCATTTAAAAATTGCTTCATTTGAATTTCTTTTTCTTGAATATTCATTTCTCCATGTAAAATTCCTATTTCATTCTTTATATTTTTAAATTTTTCTTTTATTTTTTCATATCCATTTATTAAACAAGTATATTTATTTATTTTAGATTCGTTTATAATAGGATATACTATATATATTTGCTTACCTTCTAACAATTGGTTTTTTATAATTTCAAATGCTTTATCTCTGTTTTCACTAAAACAATGAATAGTTTTTATAGATTTTCTACCTTTTGGTAAATTTTCAAGTATAGAAATATTTAAATCATTATATATAGCTTTTGCTAGAGTTCTAGGTATAGGTGTAGCAGTCATTATTAACACATGTGGTAAAAATTTACATTGTTTGCATATTTTTTCTCTTTGTTCTACTCCAAAACGTTGTTCTTCATCTATCACTAATAATCCTAGATTATTAAATATAACTTTTTTATATATTAAAGCGTGAGTCCCTATTATAACAGAAATTTTTCCTGAATAAATTTTGTTGTATATATCTTTTCTTATTGATTTTTCAACAGATCCTGTTAAAAGAACTGTATTTATACCAATTTTAGAAAATATTTTTTTTATATAATAATAATGTTGTACTGCTAAAATTTCAGTAGGAGCCATAAAACAGGATTGAAATCCATTATCTAATGCAGTTAATATTGATAATATTGCTATTATAGTTTTCCCACTACCAACATCTCCTTGTAGTAATCTCTTCATTTGAATTGGTTTTTTCAAATCATTCCAAATTTCTCTAAATACTTTTTTCTGTCCATTGGTTAAATCAAAAGGCATGAAATATTTGTAAAACATATTAAATTTTTCACCTATTTTATTAAATGGTCTACTATATGAAATTTTTTTTTTTGATAAAAAAAATAATTTAAGTATAAATAATTCTTCAAATTTTAAAGAATATTTTGCTTGTAATAATTTTTTAAAAGATATTGGAAAATGTATTTGAATTAACGCTAATTTTCTTGACATTAATTGTTTTTTAACATAATTTTGGAAACAAAAATCACCTATATTTATATTATTATTATTTAATTTTTTTATTATACACAATAAAATATTTCTTATAAGAAAATTATCAATACCTTTTTTTTTAAGTTTTTTAGAAATGTTGTAAACAGGATATATAGATATAATTTTTTTATAATTTTGTAAGTTTTGAATGTTTGGATGAATAATTTGAATTTTTTTTTGAAAAATAATTATTTTTCCAGAAACTATTACTTTTATATTTTTTCTTAAATTTTTTAAAAAATAAGTTTTACGGAACCATATTAATTCAATAAATCCAGTTTCGTCTTCTAAACGAGCTATAACAATCTTTCCTTGTTTATTTTTATAATCTATTTCTTTTGTATTTGTAATAATACCCAATATTTGTACTAGATTATTACAAATTTTTGTATTTGATAATTCTGATATTTTTTTTACGAAAGAATAGAAAATATATTTTTTTGGGTAGAAAAAAAGAAAATCTTCATATGTATATATATTTAATTCGGAATTTAATAGATTAATTTTTATAGAACTTAAACCTTTTAAATGTTCTATAGATTTTTTTAAAATATTTTTGCATGACATGTTATTCTCATTCAATATTGTAAAAAATATTTAATTTTGTTAAAAAATAAAGTATGGACATTTAGCTCAGCAGGTTTAGAGCAATACTTTGACAGAGTATAGGTCATCGGTTCGAATCCGTTAATGTCCACATAAACTGTGTAATATACTAATATTCTTGTTTTATGATTTTAATTACTACAGTAAGAGAAGGTGAATCAATTGATAAAGCATTAAAAAAATGCAAAAAAAAATTTGATAAGACTAGAGTCTTAAAAGAGTTTAGAGAAAGACAACAATATATAAAACGGTCAGAATGTAGAAGAAATGAAATATTAAGAGCTAAATATAGGGAACGTATAAAATCAAAAAAAGAAGAGTAATTTTTATGTCTTTTATTTATAAAAATGATTCAAAGTCTGTTTTTGGTTTGATTGGTAGAAATATAAAATATTCTTTTTCTAAAAAATTTTTCTCTGATAAATTTATAAAGGATTCTATACATAATTCTGTTTATAAAATTTATGATATTTCTACAATAGAAAAAGTTATTATGATATTTGATAATCCTTATTTGAAAGGATGTAATGTTACCATTCCTTATAAAATAAGTATAATTCCTTTTTTAAATGAAATAGATCCTATTGCAAAAAATATAGGATCAATAAATGTTATAAAAATAAATAATAAATATAAAATTGGATATAATACAGACATATTAGGATTTGAGATCTCTTTAATAAATTACTTACATGAAAATTTATATTTATTTGGAACTAAAATGAATATGAATGCCTTAATTTTAGGAACAGGTGGCGTATCTAAAACAATTTCTTATGTTTTAAATAAATTTAAAATATCATATAAATATGTTTCAAGAATAAAAAAAAAAAAATGCAATTACATCCTATCTTATGAAGAAATAAATAAAGATGTATTAAAAACATATAAAATTATTATTAATTGTACTCCTGTAGGTACTTATCCAAATATAAATTTATGTCCTAATATACCATATGAATATCTTTCTGAAGAACATTATCTTTATGATTTAGTTTATAATCCAGAAAAAACACTTTTTTTAAAAAAAGGTGAAGAAAGAGGAACTAAAATTAAAAATGGATTAGAAATGTTATATATACAAGCTGAAGAATCTTGGAAAATATGGAATTCATAATATAATTTTCTAAATGAAAATTTTTATGGAAAGAGCCATACAATTATCTAAAAATGGACTTGGATTTACTTATCCTAATCCTATGATGGGGTGTGTTATAGAAAAAAATGGAAAAATCATTTCGGAAGATTGGTTATATAAAAAAGGGACAGGGCATGCAGAAGAAAAAGCTATTAATAATGTAAAAAATAAAGATTTTTTTTTAGGATCTACTATTTACATAACATTAGAACCATGTTTTTATAACGGTAAAAAACAATCTTGTGTTGATTTAATTATAAATAATCTTATTTCTAGAGTAGTAATTGGAACTAAAAATCCTAAATATAAAGGAATAAGTATAAAAAAATTAAGAGAAAACGGAATAGAAGTTATAGAAGATTTTTTAAAAAAAAATATTTATATTTTAAATAAACGTTTTTTTACTTTTTATAAAAAACGTCGCCCTTATATTATATTACAATGGAGTCAAAGTTATAATGGATTATTAAAAATGAATAATATTAATCATTGTAATATTTATTATAAACAAATAGTTCATAAATGGATATCTGAAGAAAATGGAATTTTAACAGGAAAAATAAATTGTAATAAAAAATTTTTTTATACTAAATGGTTTGGTAGAAATCCTATAAGAATTTTTATTGATAAAGAATTAAAAGGGGATAATTCTTGTTTACTTTTAGATGATTATATAAAAAATATTGTTTTTACAGAAAAAAATAGGAAGAACGAAAAAAATACGGAATATATACGAATAAATTTTAATAAAAAAACAATAAAAAATATATTAATTCATCTATATAATAGAAATATTCAATCTATTATTGTAGAAGGGAACATAAGTATTTTATATTCTGTTATTAGAAAAAGTATTTGGGATGAATGTAGAATTTTAATACATGATACTTTTTTTAAAAATGGATTAATAATTCCTAAAATAAATGGAAAAATTTTTAAGGAAATAAATTTTAATAAAAATAAAATCATTTTTGTATCTTCTTTAGGAAAAAATTTTTAAATTTTTTTTATAATGTCTATAAAAATAACAAAAGAATGCATAAATTGCGGAGCTTGTGAACCTGAATGTCCTAACAATGCAATTTATGAAGGAGGAAAAAATTGGAGGATGTCAGATGGAACTTCTTTAAAAAAAAAAATGAAATATACTTTTTTGCAAAATCCAATAAAAAATGATATTTATTTCATTGTATCAGAAAAATGTACAGAATGTGTAGGATTTTATGAAGAACCACAGTGTATTTCAATATGTCCAGTTAATTGTTGTATTTTTGATAGCAATAATACAGAAACTAAAGAAGAACTTATTAATAAAAAATTATTTTTACATAATAAATAAAATGAAATACAATTGGAATATATTTTTACAACAGGAAAGTAAAAAAGATTATTTCAAAGAATTAAAAGAAATTCTTACTTTAGAATATGATAAATTTGTTTGTTATCCAGATAAAAGTAAAATTTTATCTTTTTTTCAGTATTGTCCTTTTTCTAATTTAAAAGTAGTTATCATTGGGCAAGATCCTTATTATAAAGAGAATCAAGCTGATGGCCTTTGTTTTTCTGTACCTATTGGTATTCCATTTCCTCCATCTTTAAGAAATATATTTTTAGAAGTAAAAAATTGTTTTAATCGTAAATTTTTTCCTTATAGTGGATCATTAATACGTTGGGCTATACAGGGAGTATTGTTATTAAATTCTATATTGACAGTTAGAAAAGATTCCCCTGGATCTCATAAAAATATAGGATGGAGAATATTTACAGATAGTATTATACATGTTATTTCTAATAAAAAAAAGAATATTGTTTTTCTTTTATGGGGGAAATATGCAAAAGAAAAATCTTATTTAATAAATTCTGATAACAACCATTATGTTTTAAAAACGTCACATCCTTCTCCTTTTTCAGCAAATATTGGTTTTTTTGGATCAAAACATTTTTTAAAAACCAATTTTTTTTTACAAAAAATTGGTTTATGTTATATTTGCTGGTAATAAAAATTACATATGAATAGAACGATTTTCAAAGTTTAATAATGCTGCTTCTTTGAATGCTTCACTTAAAGTAGGATGTGGATGACATATTCTGTATATATCTTCAGAAGAAGAATAAAATTCCATTGCAACAGTTCCTTCCATTATCATATCTCCTGCATGTTCTCCTATTATATGTATTCCTAATATTTCATCTGTTTTTTTATTAGATATCATTTTTAAAAAACCATCTGTACATCCATTAGTATGAGCCCTACCTAATGATTTCATTGGAAATATACCTATGTTATATTTTATTTTTTTATTAATAATTTCATTTTCTGTATATCCTACACTAGCTACTTCTGGATAAGTATATATTACTGATGGAATTAAGTGATAATTTAATTTATTTAGTTTTTTCCCATTTATATGTTCTATAACATGCAACCCTTCTTCTTCTGCCTTATGTGCTAACATTTTTCCACCTATTACATCACCAATAGCGTATATATTTTCTACTGAACTTTGTAAATAATCATTAACAATAATAAATCCTTTTTCATTTGTTTTAATTCCTATATTTTCTAGTTCTAGATGTTTTGTATATGGTACTCTACCTATTGCTACTAAACAGTAGTCCCCAGTAAATAAAAAATTTTCTCCCTGAAAATTTTTTGCTGTTACAACAACTTCTTCGTTTTTTCCTAAAGTTATATCAGAAATAGATAAAGAAGTTTGTATGTTTATTGAATGTTTTTTTAATATGTTTTGTACTCCTTTACTTAAAGAAATATCCATGTTGGAAATAATTCTATCTATAGAATCTATAATAGTAATTTTACTCCCTAACCTACTAAAAATTGATCCTAATTCTATTCCAATTATTCCTCCTCCTATTATTATTAATTTTTTTGGAATATTATTCATGTTTAATGCTTCTGTAGAATAAATAACTTTATTATTAATATTATGATAATTGAAATTTTTTATTTTTAATGGTTTTGATCCAGTAGAAATTATACAGAATTTAAAATGTATTTTTATTTCTTCTTTTAAAGAAATGCTATTTTTTATAGATAAAATATTTTTTGATTGAAAAACTCCAATTCCTTTATAAATATCTATTTTATTTTTTTTTATTAAATAGTTTATTCCATTATTTAAATTTTCAATTATTTTATTTTTTCTATACATCATTTTTTCTAAATCAAAATGTAATTTTTCAAAAAAAATTCCATGTGATTTAGAATATTTTTCTGATAAAAAAAAACGTTTAGAAGATTCTAATAACGATTTTGATGGAATACAACCAACATTCAGACAGGTCCCTCCTAAATTTTTATGTTTTTCTATTATTGCGATTTTAAATCCAAGTTGACTAGCACGAATAGCGGAGATATAACCTCCTGGTCCAGATCCAATTATTACAATATCGTATAAATTCTTCATATAATAAATTTTATTTTAAATGAAGAATAAAATTACATATTTAATATGTATGCAAAAATAAGGGGGGCTACTATAGTAGCATCTGATTCAATAATAAATTTTGGAGTATCTTTATCAAGTTTTCCCCAAGTTATTTTTTCATTTGGGATTGCTCCTGAATATGATCCATAACTAGTATTTGAATCAGATATTTGGCAAAAGTATGACCAAAATGGAGTAGTATCATATCCTATATCTTGTGATAACATAGGAACTACGCAAATTGGAAAATCTCCAGAAATTCCTCCACCTATTTGAAAAAATCCTATTTTATGATTAATACATTCTTTTTTATACCATTCTGCTAAATACGTCATATATTCTATTCCATTTTTAACAAGAAATGGTTTAAATAATTTTTTCATACAATATGAAGCAAATAAGTTCCCAATTGTACTATCTTCCCACCCAGGTATTATTAATGGAATATTTTTTTTTGCTGCTGCTAATACCCAACTATATTTTGGATTTATATCATAATATGGTTCTAAAATATTTTCTAATAATAATTGATAAATATATTCATGTGGAAAATATCGTTCTGATTTTCTTTTAGCTCTTTCCCATACCATAAGTATATGTCTTTGTAATTTTTTAAAGGCTTTTTCCTCTGGAATACAAGTATCTGTAACTCTACAATAACCTTTTTTTAATAATTTTTTTTCTTCATTAGGAGTTAAATCTCTATAATTGGGAATTTTAATATAATGAGAATTAGCAATTAAATTTAGTATGTCTTCTTCTAAATTAGCTCCTGTACAAGAAATAATATGAACTTGGTTATTCCTAATCATTTCAGCTAAAATTTTACCTAGTTCTGCTGTACTCATTGCACCTGCTAGTGTTATCATCATTTTCCCATTGTTATTTATATGTGTTTTATATGATTTAGCAGCTTCATGTAAAGTTAAAGCGTTAAAATGAAGAAAATATTTTTCAATAAAATAAGATATGGAATGATCTTTCATAATAATGTATGTAATTTATTAATAAATAAATTTATCTAGCTATTTGTATAGCTCTAGTTTCTCTAATTACAGTTACTTTAATTTGTCCTGGATAGGTCATTTCGTTTTTTATTTTTTTTGTTATATCACAAGATAATTGAAATGCTCTTGTGTCATCAATTTTATTACTTTCTACTAAAACTCTTAATTCTCTTCCAGCTTGGATAGCAAAGGCTTTATTAACACCATAAAAACTGAAAGCTATATCTTCTAAATTTTTTAATCTTTTTGAATAAGATTCAAATGAATTTTTTCTAATTCCTGGTCTTGCTCCACTAATAGAATCTGATATTTGTACTATAGGAGAAATTAATACACTCATTTCTATTTCATCGTGATGAGATCCTATCGCATTGCAAACTTCAATGTCCTCTCCATATTTTTTTGCCCATTGCATTCCTAATATAGCATGAGGAATATCTGATATTTCTTCAGGAATTTTTCCTATATCATGCAATAATCCAGCACGTTTTGCAAATTTTACATTTAAACCTAATTCAGCAGCTAAAATAGATGATAATCTAGCAACTTCTCTAGAATGTTGCAATAGATTTTGTCCATAAGATGAACGATATTTCATTTTTCCTATTAATTTTATTAGTTCTGGATGTATATTACGAATTCCTAAATCTACTATATTTTTTTTTCCTATTTCTAGTATTTCTTTTTCAATTTTCTTTTCTGTTTTTTCTACTATTTCTTCTATTTTTGCAGGATGTATTCTCCCATCTATTACTAGTCTATGAAGAGATAATCTAGCTATTTCTCTACGTATAGGATTAAAACAGGATAACAAAATAGATTCTGGTGTATCATCTACAATAATTTCTACTCCAGTAGCTTTTTCTAGAGCCTTTATATTTCTTCCTTCTTTTCCAATAATACGTCCTTTTACTTCTTCTGAATCAATATTGAAAATTGAAACAGAATTCTCAATAACTTGTTCAATTCCTATTTTTTGTATTGCTTGTATGAGAATTTTTTTAGCTTTTTTTTTTGCAGTTAACTGACTTTCATTTATAATATCATTAATATAAGATTGTGCTTGATTTTTTACTTTATCTTTAAAAATATTTACTAATTCTTTTTTTGCTTTTTCTGAAGAAAAATGAGATAAATTTTCAAGATTATTTATTTTTTTAATGTATATATTACGTAATTCACTACGTTTTCTTTTAAGAATTTTATATTGATTTTCATAGTCATTTATTTTTAATTCTAAAAAATGATTTTTTTTAAAAAAAGTTTCTACTTTTTTGGATAAAAAGTTTTCTTTTTCTTTTATTTTTTTTTCTATGCTAATTATTTTTTTTTCTTTAATACGTATAAATTTTTCATGTTTTAATTTAATACATATATATTTTTTTTTTGCTTGAATCATTTTTTTTCTTTTTATAACTTCACCTATTTTTTCAGCATTTTTAACTATTTTTTTTGCTTGTAAGTTAGCAATTTTCAATAGTTGAATATATTTTTTTAATATTGTTTTTTTTCCAAAAAGATAACATACAATAATTCCAATTACGACCCCCATGAAAATCGAAATTCCAACATTTATTTTCATATTTTCTCAATTTAAATAAAAATAAAATAGACATTTTAATAACATTTTTAAAACAGTATATTTTCATATAAATACTTTAATTAAACTGAAAATAATATGTATAATTAATATATAAAATTAAAGTATTTTTATTTTTATTGTAAAATTTAACAAACAGAATTTGAATACGTTATATATTTATATATATTAAAAAATATAATTTAAATGAAACGTGTATATTTAGATAATGCAGCAACAACACCTGTTAAAAATGAAGTGTTAAAAGCTATGATTGATACTTTAAAATATTCATTTGGGAACCCATCTTCTATTCAACATAGTTATGGTAGAGAATCACGTTCTATAATAGAAGAATCTAGAATTTCTATAGCTAATAATATACATGCATCTCCTTCTGAGATACTATTTACATCTGGTGGAACTGAAGGAAATAATTTAGTATTAAGATCTTCTATTTCTGATTTAAAAATTAAACATATTATAACTTCTAAGTTGGAACATATATCTGTTTTGAGAACAGTTACTTATTTATCTAGTAATAATATAGGAATTTCTGTTCATTTTATTAATTTTAATGAAAAGGGGGTTCATGATATAGATCATTTAGAATATCTATTAAAAAAATATTCTTCTAAAAAAACTCTTGTAAGTTTAATGTATGCTAATAATGAGATAGGAAATATACTAGAAATAGATAAAGTAATTCCTATATGTAAAAAATATGGGGCATATTTTCATTCAGATGCAGTACAGTTTATTGGAAATTTTCCAGTAAATATGAAAAAAATGTTGTTTGATTTTTTAACTGCAAGTGCACACAAATTTTATGGCCCAAAGGGAATAGGTTTTGTATTTATAAGAAAAAACATTTTAAATAAGATAAAATATTTTATTACTGGTGGGCAACAAGAATATGGCATTCGTTCTGGTACTGAAAATACATATGGAATAGTTGGTATTTCAGAAGCTTTGAAACTATCTTACAAAGAGTCTTTTAATCATATAGATAAAATGAAAAAATTGAAAAGTTATTGCATTTTAGAATTGAAAAAAATAATTCCTAATGTTATTTTTAATGGACTATCTTATAATCTTTATAAAAGTATTCCTACTATATTAAATTTTTTGTATCCAATAGATAAAATAGATAATTTATTATATTTTCGTTTAGATTTAATGGGTATATCTGTTTCTAAAGGTAGTTCTTGTGATAATAGTGGAGACAATAGTAATAAAGGTATTTCTCATGTTATTAAATCTATTACAAGTGAAAATTTTTTAAAAAAAATGATGCCTATTAGAATTTCATTTGGATTTTTCAATAAAATGAAAGATGTAGATCTATTGATACAATCTTTACAAGAAATAAAGAAAAATATAGTAATTTAAAAATGTTTTATAATCTCTTTCAAATATGTTATCTTTACTATTATAAAGAAAAATAAGTGAAATTTTGTAATTTTTTTCTATCTTCTATTGGAAAAAAGGTTGTAATGGCTACTACTGGAATGTTTTTGATGGTTTTTTTGCTATTGCATTTGACTGTTAATATTTTTCTTTTTTATGGAGAAAAGGCATTTAATGATGCTGTTCTTTTTATGAGAAGTAATATTATTATTAAAATATTAGAATATGTTTTGGTAATTGGGTTT
This sequence comes from Blattabacterium cuenoti, assembly GCF_014251275.1. Lineage (GTDB taxonomy): Bacteria > Bacteroidota > Bacteroidia > Flavobacteriales > Blattabacteriaceae > Blattabacterium > Blattabacterium cuenoti_AG. Next base: position 466,637 of record NZ_CP059183.1, on the reverse strand, counting down.
TTAATACATATTATAATGGGTATTAAATTACATTTTCAAAACAAAAATATAACAGTAGGATATGACTACGAAATATATTCACCTTATTTTCTAACTTCATTTAGTAGTAGGAGTATGATATATACAGGTATTTTAATTTTATGTTTTTTAATATTGCATTTAATAAACTTTATGATCCCTATGAAATATTATACATACAGTAAAATATCAGATTATTATTTAGTTGTTAAATTGTTTAAAAATCCTGTATACACAACTATTTATGTATTATCTTTTATTATTTTAGGGATTCATCTAAATCATGGATTTCAATCTTCTTTTAAATCTTTAGGTATTTCTAGTAATAATAATAGGATTATTTGGATACAGAGATTAGGGTTTATTTATTTTTTCATAATATGTTCTGGATTTTCAATAATCGCTATATGGTTTTTTTTAAATGGAAATTAATAGTTATTAATGAATATAAATACTTTAAATTTGAATTCAAAAGTTCCAAAAGGTCCAATAATGGATAAATGGAGGAATCATAAATCTACTTTAAAATTAGTATCACCTAATAACAGAAATAATATAGAAATAATAGTAATTGGGACTGGTTTATCTGGAGGATCCGCATCTGCTACTTTATCTGAATTAGGATATAAAATAAAAGCATTTTTTTATCAAGATTCTCCTAGAAGAGCCCATTCTGTAGCAGCACAAGGAGGAATAAATGCTGCTAAAAATTACAAAGGAGATAATGATTCTGTTTATCAACTTTTTAAAGATACAATAAAAGGAGGTGATTATAGATCAAGAGAAGAAAATGTTTATCGTTTATCAGAAATATCTTCTAATATTATTGATCAATGTGTAGCTCAAGGGGTTCCATTTGCTAGAGATTATTCTGGATATTTAGAGACAAGATCTTTTGGTGGGACAAAAGTATCTAGAACTTTTTATGCTAAAGGGCAAACTGGGCAACAACTTTTATTAGCTTGTTATTCTGCTATGTCTAGACAAATAGTAAAAGGAAGAATACAAATTTTTAATCGTCATGAAATGTTGGATTTAGTTGTTTTAGATGGATTTGCTCGTGGAATTATTGCTAGAAATCTAATAACTGGAGAAATAGAAAAACATTCAGCTCATGCTGTAGTTATAGCATCTGGAGGATATGGAAATGTATTTTTTTTATCTACTAATGCAATGGGATCTAATGCTAGTGCTATATGGAAAGTACATAAAAAAGGTGGGCTTTTCGCAAATCCTTGTTTTACTCAAATACATCCTACTTGTATACCAATACATGGAAATTATCAGTCTAAATTAACATTAATGTCTGAATCATTGAGAAATGATGGTAGAATATGGGTTCCTAAGAAATTAGAAGATGCTACACTTATAAGAAATAGTAAAAAAAATCCTGAAGATATTGAAGAAAAAGATAGAGATTATTTTTTAGAAAGACGTTATCCTTCATTTGGAAATCTTGTTCCTAGAGACGTAGCATCTAGAGCTGCAAAAGAACGTTGTGATAAAGGTTTTGGAATAGAGAATAATGAAACTAAAGAAGGAGTATTTTTAGATTTTTCAAATTCAATAAATAAGTATGGTATTGAAAAATATAAAGAATTTGGAAAATATGATCCAACTATAATAGAAATACAAAAACTAGGAAAAAAAGTAATAGAATCTAAATATGGAAATTTATTTCATATGTATGAAAGAATAACAGATAACAATCCATATAATACTCCAATGAAAATTTATCCTGCAGTTCACTATACAATGGGGGGGTTATGGGTCGATTATAATTTAATGTCTTCTATTCCTGGTTGTTTTGTAATAGGAGAAGCTAATTTTTCAGATCATGGAGCAAATAGATTAGGAGCTTCAGCGTTAATGCAAGGATTAGCAGATGGAAATTTTATTTTACCATATACCATAGCTGATTATATATCTAAATATTTCATAGGAAAAAAAGAAAAATATAATGATATATTACAGAGTAAAGAGTTTTTTTATACTGAAAAAATTGTAAAAGATACTTTAAAAAAAATTATTCACAATAATGGAAAAACTCCTGTAGATTTTTTTCATAAAGAACTTGGAAAAATAATGTGGGAATATGTAGGAATGAGCAGAAATAATAATGGATTATTGAAATCTATAAAATATATAAGAGAAATTCGTAATGAATTTTGGAAAGATGTATATGTTCCAAAAAGTATTGGAAATGGATTAAATACTGAGCTTGAAAAGGCTATTAGGGTCGCAGATTACTTAGAAATTGGAGAATTGATGGCAATGGATGCATTGAATAGAAAAGAATCTTGTGGTAGTCATTTTAGAGAAGAATATAAAACTATAGATGGAGAAGCACTACGTGACGATGATAATTATAAATATGTTTCTACATGGAAATACATTGATAATAAATCTATTAAAGATGAAATACTTTATAAAGAAGATTTGATTTATACTTTTGCAAAAGTACAATCACGTACATATAAATAGAAATAAATAACTACATATGAAAAAACTGTTAAAGTTTAAGTTAAAAATTTGGAGGCAAGAAAACAGTGAAAAAATTGGTAAGTTTAAAACTTACTTAGTTAATAATATATCTCCTGATAGTTCATTTTTAGAAATGTTGGATTTATTAAATGACAAAATTATACGTAATAAAAAAGAAACACCTATATCATTTGATCATGATTGTAGGGAAGGTATTTGTGGAATGTGTTCTTTGTATATAAATGGTAGGGCTCATGGGCCAGAAAATTTAGTTACTACATGTCAATTACATATGAGAAGTTTTAGTAATGATAATATTATATATGTAGAACCTTGGAGAGCAAAGTCATTTCCTATTATTAAAGATCTTATTGTAGATAGAACATCATTTGACCGAATAATAATGTCAGGAGGATACATTTCTGTAAATACATTTGGAAAAACTATAGATGGGAATATAATTCCTATTGCTAAAAATATAGCTGAAAAATCTTTTGATGCGGCTACATGTATTGGATGTGGAGCTTGTGTTGCTTCATGTAAAAATAGATCTGCTATGTTATTTGTTTCTGCAAAAATAGCACAATTATCTTTTTTACCTCAAGGAAAAATAGAAAGGCGTAAAAGAGTAATTAATATGGTTAATAAAATGGATGAAGAAGGATTTGGTACTTGTACTAATACTAAAGTTTGTGAAGTAGAATGTCCAAAAGGAATATCTACAAAATATATTTCTATTATGAATAATGAATATGTTAATGCATTTATTTTTTAACTTATTTTTTTTATGTAATTATGGAATATTTGGATTTTGAAAAACCTATACAAGAAATTCATGATCAATATGTTAATTGTACTTTAATAGAAAAAAGAAGTGGTATAAGTATGAAAAATATTTGTATTCAATTACAATATAAATTAGAAGAAACTATAAAAAAATTGCATAGGAATCTGACCCCATGGCAAAGAGTTCAATTATCTAGACATCCAAATAGACCTTATACTTTGGATTATATATATTCTATAACAGAAAAAAATTCGTTTATAGAATTACATGGTGATCGTTTTTTTGGAGATGATAAAGCAATTGTAGGTGGTTTTGGTAGAATAGAAAATGTTACATTTATGTTAATAGGGACTCAAAAGGGAAAAAATACAAAAGATAGACAGTACAGAAGATTTGGAATGCCTAATCCTGAAGGATATAGAAAAGCTTTGAGATTAATGAAATTAGCTGAAAAATTTGGTAAACCAATTGTTACTTTTATAGATACTCCTGGGGCATATCCAGGAATAGAAGCAGAAGAGAGAGGTCAGGGGGAAGCGATTGGAAAAAATATATATGAAATGATGTCTTTAAGAGTTCCTATTATTGTTTTAATTATTGGAGAAGGTGCTAGTGGAGGGGCTTTGGGTCTTGGAATAGGAGATTGTGTTTCAATGATGGAAAATTCTTGGTATTCTGTTATTTCTCCAGAAAGTTGTTCCACAATACTTTGGGGAAATTGGGAAAAAAAAGAAAAAGCAGCAAAATCATTGAAATTAACTGCAGAAGATATGTATAAATTGAATCTTATAGATGACATTATAAAAGAGCCATTAGGAGGGGCACATTTTTGTCCAAAAGATGCATTTAAATTAGTAAAAAAAAAAATAATGAAATATTATAAAAAATTATATGAAATAAATGATATAGATGATATAGTTAGAAAAAGAAAGAATAAATATGTTTCCATAGGTTTTTTTGGTGAATAATAAATAAATATATTATAAAAGATTAAATACATTATTTTATTATATGCTTATGAATAAAAATACAAGAATAATACCACCTCAATCGTTAGATTTAGAAGAAGCAATAATAGGAGCTATAATGATTGATAAAAATGCACTAGATGAAGTAGTAGATATAATATTTCCTGAAATTTTTTATAAAGAAGAACATAAAATTCTATATACTTGTATACAAAATTTATATCATAAATCTATTCCAATTGATTTGTATACAGTATCTAATGAATTAAAAAAAAATAAAAAGTTGGAATTTATAGGTGGAGAATCATATTTGATAGAATTAACACAAAAAGTAATTTCTTCTGCTCATATAGAGTATCATAGTAGAATAGTAATGCAGAAATTTCTTTTAAGAAGTTTGATAAGTTTATCTTCTAGTATTTCTAAAAAATGTTATGAAGAAACTGCAGATATTTTTGATCTTTTAGATTATGCTGAATCAAAAATTTTTGAATTGAATCAAAAATACTTAATTCAAAAAAAGTATGATACTACTCAAAATCTAGTTCAAAAAGCCATTGAAAAAATAAAAAAAACTAATAAAGATGGAATAAGTGGAATTTCTTCTGGATTTCATAAATTAGATGATATTACTTCTGGATGGCAGAATTCTGATCTAATTATAATTGCTTCCCGACCAGGAATGGGAAAAACTACTTTTATGTTATCTATGGTAAAAAATATAGTTATAAGAAATAAAATTCCTTCTATAATTTTTTCATTGGAAATGGCTTCTATACAATTAGTTACAAAATTAATATCATCAGAAACTTGTATTTCTTTTGAAAAAATAAAAAAAGCTACTTTAATTAATGAAGATTGGAATTCTTTGAATGATAAAACTGATAGATTGAAAAATTCTCCTTTATTTATCGATGATACACCATCATTGTCTATTTTTAACTTACGAGCAAAGTGTAGGCGTTTAATATCTCAATTTGGAGTAAAATTAGTGTTCATAGATTATATGCAATTAATGAGTACAAAGGATTATAGTGGAAGTGTAAATAAATTTCAAAATAGAGAACAAGAAATATCTATTATATCTAGAAGTTTAAAGTCACTTTCTAAAGAATTAGATATTCCTATAATAGCATTATCACAATTGTCTAGAGCAGTAGAAATAAGAGGAGGTAGTAAACGTCCTTTATTATCTGATTTAAGAGAGTCTGGAGCAATTGAACAAGATGCAGATATAGTATTATTTATATATAGACCAGAATATTATGGATTTAAAACTTGGGATAATGATAATGAAAATGAATCTTGTGTTGGAGAATCAGAAATTATAATAGCAAAGCATAGAAATGGACGATTAGATAAATTTAGATTAAAATTTATAAGTGATCAATCGAGGTTTGATAATTTAGAAGAAAAAAAACATATTAGACTTGCATGGGAGGAGGATTATAGAAAAAATGTTTTAGACAAAAAAAATTTTTAATTTAAAACAAAAATGCAAAATTGATTTTGTATTTTTGTAATTTAATTTTATTAAAAATAAATTATTTTTGACACTTGTAAAATCTTCGTCTGGAATTAGAGGTACTTTAGGTGGAAAAACAGGTAATGGGTTTACTCCTATAGAAGTAATAAGATTCTCATCTGGATATGTTTATTGGATGAAAAAAAATCATAATAAAAATGATAGATATTTTATTATATCTGGAAGAGATGGGAGGATTACGTCTAGATTATATCAAAAATTATTAATAAGTATTTTTCAGAGTTTTGGAGTAGATGTAATAGATATTGGATTATCAACTACACCTACGTTGGGTTTAACTATTATAAATGAAAAGGCTGATGGAGGAATCATGTTGACAGCTAGTCATAATCCTAAAAATTGGAATGGATTAAAAATGTTTAATTCTTTTGGGGAATTTTTAACTGAAAAAGAGTTTAAAGATTTATTCTATTTTTCTGATAAAAAACATAACTATTATGATTTTTCATCTTCTAAAAATTTAGGAACATTGTTTTGTAAAAACAATTATATTCAAAATCATATAGAAAAAATTATTTCACTTCCTATAATAGATCAAAATGTTATACGTAAAGCAAAATTAAAAATTGTAGTTGACGGAATAAATTCTACAGGTGGAATAGCAGTTCCTATGTTATTAAAATATTTAGGAGTATATACTATAAAAATGTATTGTAATCCTAATGGAAATTTTTCACATAATCCAGAACCTAATAAAAATAATTTAAAGGATATTATAAAAAAAGTTCCAGAAGTAAAAGCAAATTTAGGAATATCTGTAGATCCTGATGTTGATCGTGTAGTTTTTATATGTGAAAATGGTGATTTTTTTGGTGAAGAATATACTCTAGTATCTATAGCTGATTATATATTGAAAAATGAACATGGACCAGTTGTAACAACATTATCTTCTTCTCATGCATTAAGAGACCTATCAATTAAAAAGGGAGTATCTTTTTATTCAACTCCTGTTGGAGAAGTTAACGTTATAAAAAAAATGAAAGAAGTTAATGCAGTTATTGGTGGAGAAGGTAATGGTGGGATTATTTATCCAAAACTTCGTTATGGAAGAGATGCATTATTAGGAATTTCGTTATTTTTAACACAAATTGCAAAATTGAAAATTTCGTTATCAGTGTTAAAAAAAAAATATTCTAATTATTTTATGTCAAAAAGAAAAATTAGGTATTCTGTTTATGCAAATAAAATATTTTATAAAAAAATACGAAAAAAATATAAAGGTAAAAAAATGGATTTTCGTGATGGAATTAAAATATATTTATCAGAAAATGAATGGATTCATATAAGAAAATCAAAAACTGAAAATATTATTAGAATATGTTCAGAAAGTTTTTCAAGAAAAAAATCAGATTTTTTGATAAAAGAAATTTTATCTGAATTATAAAAAAAAAGTTATTTCATTTACATTTACATGATAAAAAATAAAGAATAATTTATGTTACAAAGTATTGTTAAATACGTAGAAAATACTTTTTTTGAAAAAAAAGAAAATATTTACCCTAATTTTAAAGCTGGAGATACAATTAATATTTTTTTTGAAATTAAAGAAGGAGATAAAAAAAGAATTCAGTCTTTTAAAGGAGTAGTAATAAAAAAACAAGGAAAAAATTTTATGAAAACATTTACTGTTAGAAAAATTAGTTCTGGAATTGGGGTAGAACGTATATTTAATTTTAATCAACCTAATATAAAAAAAATAGAGATTAATAAAAAAGGAAAAGTTAGAAGATCTAAAATATATTATTTTAGATTTTTAAAAGGTAAAAAAGCAAAAATAAAAAGTTAAAGTAAAAAAAAGAAAAAATTATTTGCATATTATAATTATAATTTTTTCTTTCTTTTTTACCTTATAACTTATAAAACTTATAACTTATACTTGATACTTAAGTTATATTAACATTACATTTACTTACTATTAGTATTAGTAGTAGTAGTTTTTTCTCCATGACTTCCTTTTTCTTTATCTTTATCAGATGTATTATTACCCTCATTATTTTTTGAATTATCTTCGTTTGAATTTGAGGAAGAAGAAGTTGTAGGAGGAGTAGTTGTTGTAGTAGTATCAGTTTGTCCTTCGTTGTTGTTTATACTACTATTAGCATTAGTTGTTTTTTCTTCTTCTGTTGTAGAAGCAGAAGATGAATTATTTTCTCCTTTATTTTTATTATTGCAACTAACAGTAAACAAAAATATTGCTAATAAAATTGTAGAAACTGCGAATCTTAGTTTTTTCATCATAATAAAATAGTATTTTAATTATTGATTGTTCATACTTTATTTTGGACAAATTTATATAAAAATTTTGAATGAAAAAATATATCATTATCTGTATTTTATAATAGTAAAATAAAATAGATAACATTATCTCTTTTTAGTTTGAAAATAAGAATATTACAATTTATATTTTTTTTTACAAAAAAAATTTAATTCTATTAAATTTAATAAAATTAAGTTTAAAAAAAAAATTATGTTTTTAAATGGAAAAATTACAAAGGAAGCTCTAACTTTTGATGACGTTTTGTTAGTTCCAGGTTATTCTTCTGTATTACCATATGAAGTATCTCTAAAAATTTCACTAACATTTGACATAACTCTAAATATTCCAATATTAAGTGCAGCTATGGATACAGTTACTGAATCTTCATTAGCAATTTCTATAGCAAGAGAAGGTGGAATGGGTATTATTCATAAAAATATGAACATAAAAAGTCAAACTGATGAAGTAAAAAGAGTTAAAAGAAGTGAAAGTGGAGTTATAGATGATCCTATAACTCTTTCTAGAGATTCTAATCTTAGGCATGCTCAAAATCTTATGAAAAAATATAAAATATCAGGACTACCTGTAATAGAAAAAGATAAAACGTTAGTAGGAATTATTACAAAAAGAGACATAAAATATCGTTTGGATTTAAATTCTTTAGTTGAAGAAGTAATGACTAAAGATAAATTGATTACTTCTAAAAGAAACATAACTATGGAAAAAGCAAAGGATATATTATTAAAAGAGAGAATTGAAAAATTACCTATTGTAGATGATGGGTATAAACTAGTAGGATTAATAACTATTAGAGATATTGATAACTTAATTGAATATCCTAATTCTTGTAAGGATTCTAAAGGACGACTTAGAGTAGGGGCTGCAGTAGGAATAGATAAAGAAATTTTAGATAGAGTTGAATCTTTATGTAAAGTAGGAGTAGATATTATTACAATAGATTCTGCTCATGGACATTCTTATAAAATTATAGATATTGTAAAATCTATACGTAACTCTTTTCCAAAAATAACTTTATTAGTTGGAAATATAGTAACAAAAAGAGGAGCAAAAGATTTAATAGATGCCGGATCAAATATACTTAAAGTAGGAATAGGATCAGGTTCAATTTGTACAACTAGAGTAATAGCTGGGGTAGGTATGCCTCAAATTACTGCTATAAATGATGTATATGAATATGCTAAAACAAAAAATGTTAAAGTAATTTCTGATGGAGGAATAAGATATTCAGGAGATATTGTAAAAGCTATTGCTGCTGGAGCTAGTTCTGTTATGATTGGAGGATTATTTGCTGGAACTGACGAATCTCCTGGAGAAGAAGTTATTTATCAGGGGAGAAAATTTAAAAGTTATGTAGGTATGGGCTCGTTAATATCTATGAAAAGAGGCAGTAAAGATCGTTATTTTCAATTTAATGAAAGCAAAACAGTACCAGAAGGAATAGAAGCAATAGTTCCTTATAAGGGAACAATGAAAGATGTTATTTATCAAATTTGTGGAGGAATTAGATCAGGAATGGGATATTGTGGAGTTTCTAACATAGAAGAATTAATTAATTTAGGAAAATTTGTAAGAATTACAAATTCAGGATTGAGAGAAAATCATCCACACAGTGTAAATATAATAAAAGAATCTCCTAATTATTTTAGTAAATAAAAAATATAAATACCCGGGACGGGATTTGAACCCGTACGATCAAAATGATCACAGGATTTTAAGTCCTGTGTGTCTACCTATTCCACCACCCGGATTACAATAAGCGAGAAACGGGGATCGAACCCGTGACAACAACCTTGGCAAGGTTGTACTCTACCAACTGAGCTATTCTCGCAATGATAATTATTCTAAATTTAGAATACTTTTTAGTATAAAATACAATAAATTATTAATTTATTTTGTTAATGTTTGTTAATGAATAAGATATTTTTTCTATCTTTTTTAAATAAAAAATTAATTTTTTTAAAAAAAATATGTATTCATCTTCATAGTGGTTTTTTTCGTTTTTTTCTAATATTTTTAATATTTCTTTTGCTCTATAAATTATTTCCATAGGAATTCCTGCCATTTTTGCTACGTTAATACCAAAACTATTTTTATTATTTCCTAAAATCAATTTATACATGAAAATTATATCATCATTAATTTTTTTTACATAAACTTGAAAATTTTTTACTCTTTTTAACGAAAAACTTATTTCTTTTAATTCATGATAATGAGTAGCAAATAAAGTTAATGGGCGGAATTTATGTTTATGTAAAAATTCTATAATTGCTTTTGATATAGAAACTCCATCATTTGTACTAGTCCCTCTTCCTACTTCGTCTAATATGATAAAACTTTTTTCAGTTATATTATTTAATATATTTGCTGTTTCATTCATTTCTACCATAAAAGTAGATTCTCCTATAGAAATATTATCATATGCGCCAATTCTACTGAATATTTTATCTACTAGACCTATTTTAGCAGATTTAGCTGGAATGAAACATCCAACGTGTGCCATTAAAATAATAATAGCTGTTTGACGTAAAACAGCAGATTTTCCTGACATGTTAGGGCCAGTTATAATTATAATTTGTTGTGATTTTTTATCAAGAAATACGTCATTAGGAATATACGAACTTTTAGATATAAATTTTTTTTCAATTACTGGATGTCTTCCATCTAAAATTGATATTTTTCCAGAATTATTCATTTCTGGTTTTGTGTAATTATTTTCTAAGGCTATAAAAGAAAAAGTACACAAAACATCTAATTCTGCAAAAATTTTTGAATTTATTTGTAATTCTTTTATATTTTTTATTAAATATTGAATAAGTTTATGAAATATTTCTTTTTCCATAGAAAATATTTTTTGTTCAGCATTCAATATTTTCAATTCATAATTTTTTAATGTTTCTGTAACATATCTAATTTTATTGGAATTTGATAATGATTGTTTGCGAATCCAATAGTTTGGGACCTTATTTTCTTCTCTTTTTTTTATTTCAAAGTAATATCCGAATATATTGTTATAACCTATTTTCAAATTTGATATTTTTGTATTAGATTTTTCTGTATAACATAATTTTTCTAGATGTTCTTTTTGAGAAAAATACAATGCTCTTATTTCATCTAAATCTTTAGATATTCCACTTTTTATTACATTTCCTTTTCCTTTTTCAATTTGAAATGGAGGATTTTCTTGTATTATATTAACAATTTTTTCAGATATATATTTACAATCTAAAATTGATTTAGCAATTAAAGTAATATTATTTTTTATTTTTTTAGAAATAATATTATTTTTTATTTCTTCAGTTAAAAGTATAGTTCTGTGTAATGTATATATTTCTCTGGGAGAAATCTTTTCCATTGCTATTTTAGCAGTAATTCTTTCTATATCACAAATTTTTTTTAGATTTTCTTTTATGAAATTTCGTAAAGTATTATCATAACATAACTCTTCTATTATTTTATGACGTTTTTCTATAATAGATATTTTTAATGATGGGAAAAGTATCCAATTTTTCAATAATCTTGACCCCATTGTAGTACTTGTATTATCTAATACATCTAACAAAGAAATACCTTCTTTGTTAAAGGGTTTAAATATTTCTAAATTTTTAAAAGTATAGTCATCTATCCATATGTATTCTTCTTTATTTATTCTATGAATATTTGATATATGTTTTATTTTAAAATGATGATTATCATGTAAGTAATATAGGATAACTCCTGAAGAAATAATACCTAATTTTAGGTCATTAATACCAAATCCTTTTAATGAATTTGTTTTAAAATGTGATGTTAGTTTTTCATATGAAAATAGATAATCAAATATCCAATCTTCTATTAAGAAAGTATAATATTTATTTTTTAATAATTTGTAGAAAAATTCTTTTTCCTTTTTTTGAATTAGTATTTCACTAGGATTAAAATGTTTAATATATTGTAGTAAATTATTTTTATAATCTTCAGTTGTAAAAAATTCTCCAGTAGATATATCTAACATACTTACCCCTATACGTTTATATTCTATATAAATAGAAATTAGAAAATTGTTTTCTTTAGTTTTTATTATACTTTCATTTATAGTAACACCTGGAGTTATTATTTCTACTATTCCTCTTTTTATAATATTTTTTTCTTTCTTTTGTGATATTTCTAACTGATTGCAAATAGCTACACGAAATCCAGAATTTACTATTTTTGGTAAATGTGTGTTTAAAGAATGACAGGGAAATCCAGCTAAATTAATGTTATTCAACCGTTTTGTTAATACAATGTTTAATATATTAGAGCATATTATAGCATCTTTACCAAAAATTTCATAAAAGTCTCCTACTTGAAATAGTAATATAGTACCAGGATACTTAGATTTTATATCATTATATTGTTTAATTAATGGGGTATCTTCTTTTTTTCTGCAAAAATACTTTTTATTCATGTTATTATGATCAATGAAATTGTTTTTCTAAATTAGAAAAATTTAATTATTACAATAATAAATTATTATGTCAAAAAGATTTAGAGAATATAAAAAAATGGATCTCATAAAGATCACGAAAGAAATTACTAAACACTGGGAAAAACATAATATTATAGAAACGAGTTTAAAAAATTTTTCTGATAACAAGGAAAAATTTTATGTTCTTTATGAAGGCCCTCCCTCTTTAAATGGTAATCCAGGAATTCATCATGTTTTAACTAGAACTATTAAAGATATTTTTTGTAGATATTATTCTCTTAAAGGAAAGAAAGTTTTCAGAAGAGCAGGATGGGATACTCATGGGCTTCCAGTTGAACTTGCTGTAGAAAAAAAACTAGGAATAACTAAGGATGATATTGGCAAAAAGATTAGTGTAGAAGAATATAATAAGTCTTGTAAGAACCTTGTTAAAAAATCTTTAAAAAAATGGATAATTTTTACAAAAAAAATAGGTTATTGGATAGATATAGAAAATTCATTTATAACTTGTAATGCAAAATATATAGAAAGTGTATGGTGGTTAATTAAAAAATTATACAATAATAATCTTATTTATAAGGGATATACTATACAACCTTATTCTCCAGCAGCTGGTACAGGGTTAAGTTATCATGAATTAAATATGCCAGGTACTTATAAAAAAATAGAACAAATTTCTCCTTTTTTAAAATTTAGATCTATAAAAACTACATTATCAAAAAAATTTAGTAATATATTAGAAGAAATTTATTTTTTAGTATGGACAACTACACCTTGGACATTACCTTCTAATACAGCTTTAGCAGTTAAATATGATATAAATTACGTTGTAATAAAAATTTATAATATATATAATTGTTTAAAGGAATGTATTATTCTTTCTGATAAATTGATAAATAAAGTATTGAATACTAGTAAGTATTATATAACTAATAATGAAAGTGATTTAGATAATTTTTCTTATAAAAATGGGAAGATACCTTATATGATAATAAAAAGATTTAAAGGAATAGATTTAATAGATAGTAAATATGAGCAGTTAATTCCTTGGTTTAAACCATTTTATAATGCTAGTAATGCTTTTAAAATAATAGAAAGTGAATACGTAAATGTAGAAGAAGGGACAGGAATAGTACATATTTCTCCAACTTTTGGTACAGAAGATTTTATAATTTCCATGAAATATAATATTCCTCCAATGTTAGTATTAAATGAAAAAAATAATTTAGTTCCATTAGTTGATTTACAAGGAAGATTTTTAGATACATTTCCAAATGGATTCGGTGGAAAATATATAAAAAATGAATGGAATTTAAATAAAAATGGAAATAAAAATTTTTCCGTAGATGAAAATATTATTCTTTTTTTAGAAAAAGAAGGGAAAATATTTAAAAAAGAAAAATATTTTCATTATTACCCTCATTGTTGGAGGACTGATAAACCAATACTTTATTATCCTTTAGATTCTTGGTTTATAAAAACTACTGAATTTAAAGAAAAAATGATTTGTTTAAATAAAAAAATAAAATGGTATCCAGATACTATAGGAAATAAACGTTTTGGATCTTGGTTAAAAAATATAAAAGATTGGAATTTATCACGTACTAGATATTGGGGGACTCCATTACCTATTTGGAGAACTGATAATGGAGATGAACAAATTGTTATTGGGTCTATAAAAGAATTATTTTTAGAAATACAAAAATCTATAAATCATGGATTTATGTCTTATAATCTATTAAATAATTTTAATGTTGATGATATGAGTAATGATAACTATGAAAATTTAGATTTACATAAACATTTTTTAGATAAAATTATTTTAGTTTCATCTAAAGGTAAACGAATGAAAAGGGAATTAGATTTAGTAGATGTATGGTTTGATTCTGGAGCAGTTACATATGCACAATTTCATTATCCATTTGAAAATAAAAATTTTATAGATAAAAAAATATTATATCCTTCGGATTTTATATCAGAAGGAATTGATCAAACTAGAGGATGGTTTTTTACTTTACATGTTATTAGTAGTATGATAAGTAATTATATATCATATAAAAATGTTATAACCACTGGTTTAATTTTAGATAAATATGGACAAAAAATGTCAAAAAGTAAAGGAAATGTTATAGATCCTTTTGATTTAATTGAAAAATATGGACCGGATGCAATACGTTGGTATATTATATTCAATAATTCTAATCCATGGGATAATTTAAAATTTGATATAAGTGGAATTAGTACTATAACAAACAAGTTTTTTAGTACTTGGTATAATATTTATTCTTTTTTTGCTATTTATGCTAACATAGATGGTTTTTATGTAAATAAAAATAATAATGTAGATTTTACTGTAAAAGATTGTACTGAATTAGATTTATGGATTGTTTCAGAATTAAATACAACTATAAAAAAATCAGATAAATACTATTCAAATTTTAATCCAAACAAGGTTTCTCGTTTAATTTATTCTTTTATTTTAGATAAGTTAAGTAATTGGTATATAAGATTATGTAGGAAAAGATTTTGGAAAAAAGAATATTCTAATGATAAAAATTTAGCTTATGAAATAGTCTATAAATGCCTGATAGTTATGGCTAAACTAGCTTCTCCAATAATTCCATTTTTTTCAGATAGAATGTATATAGATCTTAATAAATTTTCATATGAAAATAAAATAAAAAGTATTCATTTAACTAATTTTCCAAAATTAGAAATTAAATTTATTGATAGTGATCTAGAAAATAGAATGTTATTAATACAAAAAATAGTTGCTATGATTTTTTCTATTAGAAAAAAAAATAATATAAAAATTCGTCAACCACTACAAAAAGCTTTTGTTTTTCTTGATAATAATAAAAAGGATTTTAAACTTAAAAAGTTATATTATTTAATTTTAAAAGAAGCTAATATTAAAGAAATAAAATTTTCTTCTTATAAGAAAGAAGAAGAATTGAAATTGATAAAATATATTAAGCCTAATTATAAATTATTAGGACCTAAATTTGGAAAAAAAACTAATAAAATTTCCGATATTATTAAAAAATTTACAAATAAAGATATAGAAAAGATAGAAAATGAAAAAAAAATAAATATTTTTATAGAAAAAGAACAATTTTCTATTTCTGTAGAAGATGTTATTATTAATACAGAATCTGTTCATGGTTGGAAGATGTTAATTGATAAAGAATTAACTGTTGCTTTGGATATCCGTATTACGGATACACTTTTAGAAGAGGGAATAACTAGAGAAATTATAAGAAATATACAAACATTGAGGAAATTTAATCATTGTTATATTACTGAAAAAATATTAGTTTTTATAAAAACTTCTGAAAAAATACAAAATATTATAAAAAAAAATATAAATAATATTTGCAATTCTACTCTTTCTTTAAATATTTTTTTATGTAAAAATAAAAAAGGTAAAAAGATATTTCTTAATAAAAATGAAATAGCATATTTACAAATAAAAAAAAACAAATAAAATAATATTTTTGTAATAAAATTATTGTAATATATAAAGTGATATTAGGTATATTGTAGTTTTTAATAAAAAAAATAATATTTATTTGAATTTGAAGAAAACTTTTTTAATTGTTTTTTCCATTTTATTTATAGATCATTTTTTAAAATTTTATGTAAAAACTCATTTTTCATTAGGAACTAGTATACAAATATTTCCTTTTTTTTGGATATATTTTGTAGAAAACCCAGGAATGGCATATGGACTATCTATCTATAATGGACATACTGGAAAAATATTATTGAGTGTTATCCGTTTTTTATTGATTATTTTTATATTTTTTATCCATTATAGATGTATAAAACAAAAATTAACAAATTTTTTAATTATTCCTAGTAGTTTAGTTTTATCAGGAGCAATAGGAAATTTTTTAGATTGTATTTTATATGGATTAATATTTGATAAAGGTACAATTTTTAATGATAAATATCAAAAATGGATTCCTTATTCTGGAATATCAAAAATAAGTTTTTTTACTCATAATTATAAAGGTTATGCACCAATAATGGAAGGATGTGTTGTAGACATGTTTTATTTTCCTATTTTTAATAAAAATATTCCTAAATATTTTCCTTTTTTTGGTGAATATTGTTTAAAATTTTTTCAATCTGTATTTAATTTATCTGATATAGTAATATTTTTTGGTATTTTTTCATTTTTTATATTTAAAAATAAAATAAAAAATATAAAAGTTTTTTAATACACTTTATTATTTTTTTGAGAATTATAAAAAATCTCTATAGATTTGTATCATGCTGGTTTTCATAGTTTGTTACAAATTAAATATAAGCCGGCGTAGCTCAGATGGTCAGAGCACGTGATTTGTAATCTCGGGGTCGTGGGTTCGAATCCCACCACCGGCTTTTTTTTTGGGAGGGGAGATACTCAAGTTCGGTTAACGAGGACAGACTGTAAATCTGTTGGCATTGCCTTCGCAGGTTCGAATCCTGCTCTCCCCATTATGTTAAGATAAGAAAGCGGGAGTAGCTCAGTTGGTAGAGCATCAGCCTTCCAAGTTGAATGTCGCGGGTTCAAATCCCGTCTTCCGCTCTATTGTGCCAATGTAGCTCAGTGGAAGAGTACTTTCTTGGTAAGAAAGTGGTCACGGGTTCAAGTCCCGTCGTTGGCTTTTTTTTTAGGGAATCAATATTTTAATAAATTTATCATGGCAAAAGAAAAATTTAAGAGAGATAAACCACATTTAAATATAGGAACAACTGGTCATGTTGATCATGGAAAGACTACATTGACTGCTGCTATAACAAAAGTATTAGCAGGAATTGGGTTAGCTGAAGAAAAGAGTTTTGATGCAATAGATAATGCTCCAGAAGAAAAAGCTAGAGGTATAACTATAAATACTTCTCATGTAGAATATGAAACAGTAAAAAGACATTATGCACATGTGGATTGTCCTGGTCATGCAGATTATATTAAAAATATGATAACAGGTGCAGCACAAATGGACGGGGCTATTTTAGTTGTTGCAGCAACAGATGGGCCAATGCCTCAAACTAGAGAACATATTCTATTAGCACGACAAGTAGGAGTTCCAAAAATAGTTGTTTTTATGAATAAAGTAGATCAAGTAGAAGATAAAGAGTTATTGGATTTAGTAGAAATGGAAATACGTGAACTACTTTCAAAATATGAATATGATGGAGATAAAATACCGGTTATAAGAGGATCTGCTTTAGGAGCTTTAAATGGAGAAGAAAAATGGATAGAAAAAATTAAAGAATTGATGAATGTTTTAGATGATTACATTCCTGATCCAATTAGAGATATAGAAAAATCTTTTTTGATGCCTGTAGAAGATGTATTTACTATAACAGGAAGAGGTACAGTAGCAACTGGGCGTATAGAAAGTGGATGTATTAATACTGGTGATACAGTAGATATTATAGGAATGGGAGAAAAAAAGTTATCATCTACTATTACTGGCGTAGAAATGTTTAGAAAAATTTTAGATAGAGGGCAAGCTGGTGATAATGTAGGGCTTTTATTAAGAGGTATAGAAAAGAAAGATATTAGAAGAGGAATGGTAATTTCTCAACCAGGTACTGTAAAATCTCATAAAAAGTTTAAAGCAGAAGTTTATATTTTAACAAAAGAAGAAGGTGGGAGGCATACTCCATTTCATAATAAATATCGTCCTCAATTTTACTTGAGGACTACTGATGTTACAGGTGAAATTCATTTATCAAAAGGAATAGAAATGGTAATGCCAGGTGATAATGTTTCTATGGAAGTAGAATTACATTATCCTATTGCGTTGAGTGAAAATTTACGTTTTGCTATACGTGAAGGAGGTAAAACTGTGGGAGCAGGGCAAGTAATATCCATAATAATTTAGTTAAATTTTAATAGTTAATTTTTTATTATATTATATTATAATATAAAATAAAAATAAAACGGATGTAGCTCAGTTTGGTAGAGTGTCGGTCTCCAAAACCGAAGGTCGTAAGTTCGAGCCTTACCATCCGTGTTTAAATAAAAAATATGAAAATAAATGATTTTTTATTGGAAATGTATAATGAATTTTTTTATTGCATAAGTTGGACAAAATGGAGAGAATTACAAAAAACTACAACTTTAGTATTTGTTTTTTCTATATTTTTTTCAATATTCTTGTATGTAATAGATAAATGTTTTGTTTTTATGATAAAAAAATTATTTTCTATATGATATGGAAAAAAAATGGTATGTTATAAAAATTCTTAGTGGAAAAGAAAATAAGGTAAAATCTTATATTGAAGAAGAAATTAAAAATAATGGATATCAGGATTATATAGGAAGAGTTTTGGTCCCTATAGAAAGAATGGTGCAAATTAGAAAAGGTAAAAAAATTTATAGGGATAAAGTTCATTATCCTGGATATGTTATGATTGAAGCTAATTTAGATGGAGATGCATATCATAAAATACGAAATGTACCTGGAGTTATTACTTTTTTAAGTGATAGAAAAGGAAATTCAACATATCCTGTTCCTATGAGAAAAGATGAAGTTAATAAAATATTGGGAAAAATAGATAAACTTTATGAAATAAATGAGAATTTACATATTCCATATGTTATAGGAGAAACAATTAAAGTTATAGATGGGCCATTTAACGGATTTAATGGAACAATTGAAAAAATAAATGAAGAAAAAAAAAAATTGGAATTATCTGTGTTAATTTTTGGTAGAAAAACTCCATTGGAATTGAATTTTACACAAATAGAAAAAATTTGAATTATAAATATTTAATGAAAAAAAATATAATAAAAAAAATAAAAATTAAAAATATAAATGGAGGGAAAGCTAATCCATCTCCACCTATTGGACCAATATTGGGTAGTTCTGGTGTTAATATAATGGAATTTTGCAAACAATATAATTCAAAAACTAAGAACAGAGTTGGGGAACTTTGTCCAGTTGTAATTACAGTATATGAAGATAAATCTTTTTCTTTTTTTATAAAAAAACCTCCAGTAACTACTATGTTATTAAAAAAAATAAAAAAAGAAAAAGGATCAAAAGAATCTAACCGTTATAAAGTTGGAAAAATAAGTTTAGACGAAATTAAAAATATTGCAGAAAATAAAATGGAAGATTTGAATTGTTTTTCAATTGAATCTGCAATTTCTATGGTGTCTGGAACTGCAAGATCAATTGGAATAGAAATAGTAAGTTAATTTAATTAATATGTCTAAAAAATTAACTAAGAATAAAAAAAGTATAAAAAAAATTGTAGATATAATTCATAGTAAAAAATATTCTTTAGAAGATGCATTATCTATTTTAAAAAAAGTAAGTTTTGTTAAATTTGACGAATCTTTAGATATTTCTGTTAATCTAGGAATAAATTATAAATCGTCTAAAGAAATAATAATGGGAACTGTATTTTTGCCACATAGTACTGGTAAAAAAGTTCGTATTTTAGCATTTGTATCAAAGGATAAAGAATCAGCATGTATGAATGCTGGAGCTGATTATGTAGGAATGAATTATATTGAAAAAATAAAATCTGGATGGACTGATATAGATATAATTGTAACTATGCCCTCTATTATGAATAAATTAGTTGTTTTAGGAAAAATATTAGGTCCTAAGGGTTTAATACCAAATGTTAAAATGGATACAATATCTATTGTCCCAGAAAATATTATAAAAGAAATTAAATCAGGTAGAATTTTTTTTAAAATGGATAAATTTGGAATAATTCATTCTTCTGTAGGAAGAATTTCGTTTTCTAATGCTTATTTATCAGATAATATTAAAGAATTTATGAAAAAAATTATTCGTAGTAAACCTAATAACTCAAAAGGAACTTATTTAAAAAGTATTTTTTTGTCTACAACAATGAGTTGTTCAGTATCTATAGATACAAAAAGTTTTTTTTAAATATTATGAATAATAATAATAGGAATAATAAGAAAAAAGAAGTATTAAATTTAATAGATATATTATCTAATCATAAAGTAATATATTTTATTGATGTTTCCGGATTAAATTCTAATCAAGTATTTTTTTTAAAAAAGGATTTTTATAAATATGATATTAGAATTAAAATGACAAAAAATACTATGTTAAAAATCGCTATAGAAAAAATAAATAAAATAAAAAAAGATATATTTATTTCTTTATTATCTATTTTAAATGGAAATATAACTTTATTATTTTCAAATAGTGATGTATCTAAATTTATAGCTATGACCATAAAAAAATTTTATTATGAAGAAAATATTGAAAAACCATACTTAAAATCAGCTTATGTACAGGATACCTTTTATTTTGGAAGAGAAAGTTTAGATATTCTTATAAATCTTAAATCAAAAGAAGATATTATTATTAGTATTTTAAATATGTTATTAGAACAAATGAATTGTGTTATAATTTCTTTGTTAGATTATACAGAAAACAAAATATGCAAAATATTAAATGTTTTGTCTTCTAAATAATTTAAATTTATAAATGAGGATAAAGAGTAATAAATAACAAGTAAAAATATGATAGAAAAATTAGCAGAACAATTAGTTAATTTAACAGTAAAACAAGTATCTGAATTATCAACTGTTTTAAAGGAAAAATATGGAATAATACCTAAGCAAAATTTAGTTAATCTTGATACTATTAATAAAGAATCTAAATCTAAAAAAGAAATTAATAAGAGTATATTTAATATAATTTTAAAATCTTCTGGTAATTCTAAATTATCAGTAGTTAAATTAGTTAAAGAAATAACTGGAAAAGGCCTAAAAGATTCTAAAGATTTGGTAGATAAAATACCAAGTATTATTAAGGAATCAGTAGATAAAAAAGAAGCAGATGTTTTAAAAAGTAAATTTGAGGAAATTGGTGCAGAGGTAGAATTGAAGTAAAAATTCAAATTAACAATATAAGAAATAAAATATTTATGTTATTTTTTTAAATTACCACAATAAACTAATATTAGTGAATACAAAAAGAATTACATTTGCTTCAGTAGAAAAAAAGAAAGAATATCCTGATTTTTTAGAAATTCAAATTAAATCTTTTAAAGAGTTTTTTCAACTAGAAACAAAATCGGAAAATAGAAAAAATGAAGGATTGTTTAAAGCCTTTTCTGAAAATTTTCCAATTTCTGATGGGAGAAATTCTTTTGTTTTAGAGTTTAAAGGATATTCTATAGATTCTCCTAGATATTCTATAGGAGAATGTCTTGAAAGAGGATTAACTTATAGTGTCCCTTTAAAAGCGGAATTAAAGTTATATTGTACTGATCCTGACCACGAAGATTTTGAAACTGTTTATCAAAATGTTTATTTAGGAACATATCCATATATGACTCCATCTGGAACTTTTATATTTAATGGATCAGAAAGAGTTATTGTTTCACAATTGCATCGTTCTCCAGGAGTGTTTTTTAGTCAATCACATCATTCAAATGGAACTAAGCTTTATTCTGCTAGAATTATTCCTTTTAAAGGATCTTGGATAGAATTTGCTACTGATATTAATAACGTAATGTATGCTTATATAGATCGTAAGAAAAAATTACCTATGACTACTTTATTACGTGCTATAGGATATGAAAGGGATAAAGATATATTAGAAATATTTGATTTAGGAGATGAGATAAAGGTTACAAAAAATAATTATAAAAACATTTTAGATAGGACTCTAGCAGAAAGAATATTAAAAGTTTGGCATGAAGATTTTGTAGATGAAGATACAGGAGAAGTAATTTCAATAGAAAAGAATGAAATACTTATAGATAGAAATGTACTTTTACAAAAAGAACATATAGATATTTTAAATAATCAAGAAATAAAAAGTATTATTGTACATAAAAAAAGTGGAATAAAGAAAGATTACTCTATTATTTACAATACTTTACACAAAGATTCTACAAATTCTGAAAAAGAAGCTGTTGAATATATTTATAGACAATTAAGAAATACTGAACCACCTGATGAAGAAACTGCTAAAGGAATTATAGATAAATTATTTTTTTCTGATACTAGATATAGTTTAGGTCCTGTAGGGAGATATCGTTTAAATAAAAGACTTGGTCTGAGTATTGATTCAAATCATTTAGTTCTAACAAAAAAAGATATAATTGCAATAGTAGAACATTTAAATGCATTATCAAATTCTAAAAGGGAAGTAGACGATATTGATCATTTATCTAATAGACGAGTAAGAACTGTGGGTGAACAATTATATACTCAATTTAGTATTGGACTATCAAGAATGGCAAGAACTATAAAAGAAAGAATGAATGTTCGTGATAATGAAGTGTTTATGCCAGTAGATCTTATTAATGCTAAAACTCTTTCTTCTGTTATAAATACTTTTTTTGGAACTAATCAATTATCTCAATTTATGGATCAAACTAATCCTTTATCTGAAATGACTCATAAAAGAAGATTATCAGCATTAGGCCCTGGTGGTTTATCAAGAGAAAGAGCTGGTTTTGAAGTAAGGGATGTAAATTATTCTCATTATGGTAGATTATGTCCTATAGAAACTCCTGAAGGCCCAAATATAGGATTAATTTCTTCACTTTCTGTATTTGCAAAAATAAACGATATGGGTTTTGTTGAAACTCCTTATAGGATAGTAAAAAATAATAAAGTAGATTTAAAATATAAAGTAAAGTATTTAAGTGCGGAGGAAGAAGAAGGGAAAATTATAGCACAATCTAATGCAATTGACGGTCATGGAAAATTTTTTTCTAATAGGATTATATCTAGAAAAGATGGAGATTTTCCTGTTGTAAGTCCTGAACTAATAGATTATGTAGATGTAGCACCTAATCAAATTGCTTCAATTTCAGCTTCTCTAATTCCTTTTTTAGAACATGATGATGCTAATAGAGCTTTAATGGGTTCTAATATGATGAGACAAGCTGTTCCATTATTACAACCTGAGGCCCCTATTGTAGGAACTGGACTAGAAAAAAGAGTAGCAATGGATTCTAGAATTTTAATTAATGCGGAAAAAAATGGAATAGTAGAATATGTAGATGCAAATAAGATAATAATTCATTATAATAGAACAGAAGAAGAGTCATTAGTTAGTTTTGATTCTGATTTAAAGGTTTATAATCTTATAAAATTTAGAAAGACAAATCAGAATACATGTATTAATTTGAAACCCATTGTTAAACAAGGAATGAAAGTTAAAAAAGATCAAGTATTATGTGAAGGGTATGCAACAGAAAATGGAGAATTAGCATTAGGAAGAAATTTAAAAGCAGCTTTTATTCCTTGTAATGGATTTAATTTTGAAGATGCAGTTTTAATATCTGAGAAAGTAGTAAACCAAGATTGGTTTACATCTATACATATAGATGAGTATTCTTTAGAAGTAAGAGATACTAAATTAGGAATGGAAGAATTTACTAATGATATTCCAAATGTCAGTGAAGATGCGACAAAAGATTTAGATGAAAATGGAATTATTCGTGTAGGTGCAGAAGTAAAACCTGGAGATATTCTTATTGGTAAAATAACTCCAAAAGGGGAGTCAGATCCAACTCCAGAAGAAAAATTATTAAGAGCTATTTTTGGAGATAAAGCAGGAAATGTAAAAGATGCATCTTTAAGAGCAGATCCTTCTTTATTTGGAGTAGTAATAGATACTAAATTATTTACAAGAAGTATAAAAAATAAAGAATCTAGAATAAAAGATAAAAATGAAATAGAAAATTTAGAAAAAAAACATGAAAAAGATTTGCTAAATCTAAAAAGTATTTTAATAAAAAAGTTAAATTATCTTTTAAATAACTATACATGTAATAATGATGTTTTTAATAATAAAGGAAAAAAAATTATCAAAGTAGGAGATAAATTTAATATAGAATTTTTTGATACTATTATAGATTATACAGAAATATCTACAGAAAATTGGACAGAAAATTATGATGTAAATAATTTGATATATAAAATTTTACATAATTATAAATTATCAGTAAATAATCTCGCTAATATTTTTAAACATAAAAAGTTTTCTATTACAGTTGGAGATGAGTTACCTTCTGGAATTATCAAAATGGCAAAAGTTTATGTTGCAAAGAAAAGGAAGTTAAAGGTTGGGGATAAAATGGCAGGTAGACATGGGAATAAAGGAGTAGTAGCTAGAATTTTAAGAGAAGAAGATATGCCATTTTTAGAAGATGGAAGTCCAGTAGATATTGTATTGAATCCATTGGGGGTCCCTTCTAGAATGAATATTGGACAAATATATGAAACTGTATTAGGATGGGCTGGAAAAAAACTAAATGTAAAGTTTTCAACACCTATATTTGACGGGGCAACAATAAAAGAAATATCAAAATATACAGAAAAAGCTGGAATTCCAAAATTTGGGACTACTTATTTGTTTGATGGAGGAACAGGTGAAAGATTTGATCAACCTGCTACAGTTGGATTTATATACATATTAAAATTAGGGCACATGGTAGATGATAAAATGCATTCTAGATCTATAGGTCCTTATTCATTAATTACTCAACAACCTTTAGGAGGTAAAGCACAATTTGGAGGACAAAGATTCGGTGAAATGGAAGTTTGGGCTCTAGAAGCATTTGGAGCCTCTAACATCCTACGTGAAATTTTAACTGTTAAATCAGACGATGTAATAGGAAGAGCAAAAACATATGAATCTATAGTAAAAGGAATAGATTTACCTGAGCCTAATAATCCTGAATCATTTAATGTACTTTGTTATGAATTAAAAGGATTAGGATTAGATATTAATTTAGAGGAATGAATTTTCGTAAAAAATGAATAAACATATCAAGTTTAGAAAAATTACCATTAGATTAGCTTCTCCTGAGGTTATATTAAAAGAATCTCATGGAGAAGTTTTAAAACCAGAAACTATAAATTATAGAACTCATAAACCGGAAAGAGATGGTTTATTTTGTGAACGTATTTTTGGCCCAGTAAAAGATTACGAATGTGCTTGTGGCAAGTATAAAAGAATACGATATAAAGGAATTGTTTGTGATAGATGTGGAGTAGAAGTGACTGAAAAAAAAGTTAGGAGAAAACGAATGGGTCATATTAATCTTGTAGTTCCTGTAGTACATATTTGGTGTTTTAGATCTTCACCTAATAAAATAGGGTATTTATTAGGAATTCCCTCAAAAAAATTAGAAATGATTATTTATTACGAACGATATGTAGTAATTCAAATTGGAATAGCTGTTAATTTAAGTAGTGTTGAATTGAAAAAAGGAGATTTTTTAACAGAAGAGGAATATGTATCTATATTAAGTCAACTTCCAAAAGATAATCAAATTTTAGAAGATTCTGATCCAAGTAAGTTCATAGCTAAAATGGGTGCTGAATGTATAGAGGATTTATTAAATAGAATTGATTTGGATTCTTTATCTATTGAATTAAGGAATCAATCTAGGAATGAAACATCAAAACAAAGAAGAATAGAAGCTTTAAAAAGATTGAAAATAGTAGAATCTTTCCGAGAAGGAAAAAAAAATGGAGGTAATCCATCATATATGGTGGTTCATGTATTATCTGTAATTCCTCCAGAATTAAGACCATTAGTTCCTTTAGATGGTGGAAGATATGCAGCTTCAGATATGACTGATTTGTATAGACGTGTATTAATAAGAAATAATCGTTTAAAACGATTGATAGAAATTAAAGCTCCGGAAGTAATTCTTAGAAATGAAAAAAGAATGTTACAAGAATCTGTAGATTCTTTATTTGATAATTCAAGAAAAGTATCAGCAGTAAAATCTGAGGCAAATCGACCATTAAAATCTTTATCAGATTCTTTGAAAGGAAAACAAGGAAGATTTAGACAAAATCTTCTTGGTAAAAGAGTAGATTATTCTGCAAGATCTGTTATTGTAGTTGGTCCACATTTAAAATTACACGAGTGTGGAATACCCAAAGATATGGCTGCTGAATTATATAAACCTTTTATTATAAGAAAATTGATAGAAAGAGGAATAGTAAAAACAGTAAAATCTGCAAAAAAAATTATTGATAAAAGAGATAAAATGATATGGGATATTTTAGAAAATGTTTTAAGAGGACATCCAGTATTATTAAATAGAGCGCCTACATTACATAGATTAGGAATACAAGCGTTTCAACCAAAATTAATAGAAGGAAAAGCTATTCAATTACATCCTTTAGTTTGTTCTGCTTTTAATGCAGATTTTGATGGAGATCAAATGGCTGTGCATTTACCATTATCTAATGCAGCAATATTAGAAGCTCAATTGTTAATGTTAGCATCCCAAAATATTTTAAATCCTGCAAATGGATCACCTATTACAGTTCCTTCTCAAGACATGGTATTAGGATTATATTATATGACAAAACCATTATTATCTGATGAAAATAATAATGTAAAAGGTGAAGGAAAGATTTTTTATTCTTCAGAAGAAGTAGTAATAGCATATAATCAAAAAATAGTTAATTTACATGCACTTATAAAAGTTAAGGTAGATATATTAGAAGATAATAAATTTGTTACTAGGTTAGTTGAAACAACTGTAGGCAGAGTTTTGTTTAATCAAGTAGTTCCTAAAAAAGTAGGTTATATAAATGAGTCTCTTACAAAAAAATCATTAAGAGATATAATAGGTAGAATATTATATCTTACAGACGTCCCAACTACATCTAATTTTTTAGATGATATAAAAGAATTAGGGTTTTATAATGCTTTTAAAGGAGGATTATCATTTGGATTAGGGGATATAATTATCCCTGATAATAAAGTAGATATGGTAAATTATGCTATTAAACAAGTAGATCAAGTTAAAGGAAATTATAATATGGGATTGATAACTAATAATGAACGATATAATCAGGTAATTGATATTTGGACAAATACTAATTCTATACTTACTGAAAAAGTTATGAGATACATGTCTGAAGATAGGAAAGGATTTAATCCAGTATATATGATGCTAGATTCTGGAGCTAGAGGTTCTAAAGAACAAATACGTCAACTTTCTGGAATGAGAGGTTTAATGGCAAAACCACAAAAAACTGGTTCTTCCGGAGGAGAAATAATAGAAAATCCTATTTTGTCTAATTTTAGGGAAGGTTTGTCAATTTTAGAATATTTTATTTCTACTCATGGAGCACGAAAAGGTTTAGCTGATACTGCATTGAAAACAGCAGATGCAGGATATTTAACAAGAAGATTAGTAGATGCTGCACAAGATGTAATAATAAAAATAGAAGATTGTAATACTTTACGAGGATTGGAAATGCTTGCATTAAAAAAAAATGAAGAAATAGTAGAAACCTTGTTTGAAAGAATCTTAGGAAGAACATCATTAAATGATATATTTAATCCAAAAAATAATAATGTAATAATTAATTCTGGAGAAATTATAGATGAAAAAATAGGTAATATTATTGAAAATTCTGGAATAGAAATGGTAGTAGTTAGATCTCCTTTAACATGTGAAGCAAAATTAGGTATTTGTTCTAAATGTTATGGGGTAAATTTATCAACAGGAATGATTGCACAAAAAGGAGAAGCTGTAGGAGTAATTGCAGCTCAGTCTATTGGAGAGCCTGGAACACAATTAACTTTACGTACTTTTCATGTTGGAGGAACAGCAGTAAATATAACAGAATCATCTCAAATAAAAGCAAGATATAATGGATGGATTGAATTTGATGATTTAAAATTTGTAGAAACAAAAGACGATTCTATAGAATTAGGATTAGGAATAGTAGTTTCTCGTACTTCTGAGATGAAATTATTAGATGAAAAAAAATCATCTATTTTGATGATAAGTAATATTCCTTATGGAGCAATATTATACGTTAAAAATGGAAGTAAATTAAAAAAAGGAGATCTTATTTGCAAATGGGATTTATATAATGCAGTAATTATTTCTGAATTTTCCGGATATATATCTTATCAATATTTAGAACAAGGTATATCTTATCAAATAGAAATAGATGAACAAACAGGATTTCAAGAAAAAGTTATAACAGAGGTAAGAAATAAAAATATAGTTCCAATGTTAAAAATTGTTGATGAAAGTGATAATGAATTAAAATTTTATAACTTACCAGTAGGAGCACATTTAATGGTAGAAGATGGAGAAAAAATAGATAAAGGAAAAATATTAGTAAAAGTTCCTAGAAAAACTGCTAAAACTGGTGATATAACTGGAGGTCTACCAAGATTATCTGAATTATTCGAAGCACGAAATCCATCAAATCCAGCTGTAGTCTCAGAAATGGATGGAATAGTTAGTCATGGAAAAATAATAAGAGGAAACAGAGAAATTATTGTAGAATCTAAAACAGGAGAAATTAGAAAATATTTAGTAAAATTATCTAGTCAAATTCTTGTACAAGAAAATGATTACGTAAAGGCAGGAATGGCTTTGTCAGATGGAGCAGTTACTCCTAATGATATTCTAAATATAAAAGGACCAAGATCAGTTCAAGAATATTTAATAAGGGAAATACAAGATGTATATCGTTTACAAGGAGTTAAAATCAATGATAAACATTTTGAGATAATTGTATTACAGATGATGAGGAAAATTGAGGTAATAGATGTTGGAGATACTAAATTTTTAGAAGGAAACATTGAATACAAAGATGATTTTATAGAAGAAAATGATAGAATTTTTCAAATGAAAGTAGTAGAATCTCCTGGAGATTCTACTATTTTTAATATTGGAGATGTTATAAGTAAAAGTAATTTTATAAATGAAAATACAATATTGAAATATAATAATAAAAAACTAATGAAAGTTAGAGATGCATTATATGCTACTGGAAGACCAATATTACAGGGAATAACAAGAGCAGCATTACAGACAAAATCTTTTATATCTGCAGCATCATTTCAAGAAACTACTAAAGTATTAAGTGAAGCTGCTATTAGTAGCAAGACCGATGAATTACATGGACTAAAAGAAAATGTAATTGTAGGACATAAAATTCCAGCAGGTACTGGATTAAAGGAATATGAAAATATTTATCCAGAAATTTTATAAAATTAAATTTTTTTATACTTATTTATTTTTATTCCACTTATTTTTAATAGATACTGTTTCATTTACAATAATTTTATTTTTATATATTTTTTCCACATAAAAATATCCTATTCTTTGAAATTGTAAATGATCTCCTACTTTTGATTCTTTTATATGGGGTTCAGCTTTAGCTATTATTTTATTTTTTGATTTTGGATTAATATATTTATAGAAATTATTTTTATCATTAATATTATTTTCATTTTTTAAAAACAATATGTCATATAAATTTACTTCTACAGGAAAATAATATTTAGTTGAGACCCAATGCAAAGTACTTTTAACTATCATTTTTTTATTAACTATTTTTTTTGTTCCCGATTTACTATCGGGATAATATATACAATGTATTTCTTTTATTTTTCCTTTATAATCTTTTTTAACTAAATTAGCTTTTATTATATATGCTCCTTTTAATCTAACTTTATTTCCAATGTATAAACGAAAAAAATTTTTTTCGTTTATTTTTTCTATAAAATCAGTTTTTTCAATATATAAAGTTTTTGAAAATGGAACTTTTCTATATTTTGAATGTGGATCTTCCGGATTATTTTTAATTTTTATCCATTCTACATTATCTGAAGGGTAATTATCTATAATTAATTTTATTGGATGTAAAACGACCATTAATCTACTAGATATTTTATTTAAATCTTTTCTTATATAATATTCTAATGAAGATGTATCAATAATATTATTTCTTTTTGTTATACCTATTTTATGAATGAAATTTTTTAAAGAATTAGATGTATATCCTTTTTTACGTAATCCTTGTATTGTTAATATTCTGGGATCATCCCATGATTCAATAATATTTTTTTCTATTAAATATTTAATTTTTCTTTTACTTGTTATTGTATTACTTATGTTTAATCTTGAAAACTCTATTTGCTTTGGTTTTATTTTTTTTTTATTATAAGGAATTTTGTCTAAAAACCAATTATATAATGGTTTTTTATTTTCAAATTCTAATGAACATAAAGAATGAGATATTTGTTCTATATAATCACATTGTCCATGTGTCCAATCATAAGTAGGATAAATACACCATTTAGACCCAGTTTTATGATGTTTTTTATATAAAATTCTATACATAATTGGATCTCTCATATTCATATTAGAGGAATTCATATTTATTTTAGCTCTTAAAACACATGTACCTTCTTTGAAAAACCCATTTTTCATTTTTTCAAAGAGTTTTATATTTTCATCTATTGATCTATTTCTATTAATGCTGTTTATTCCAATTTCAAAAGAAGTTTTTCTTTGTGATTGTATTATGTATTTAGATTGATTATCTATATATGCAAAACCTTTTTTTATTAACTCTATAGCAAATTTATAAAGTATAGCAAAATAATCAGAAGCATAACTTTCTTTATTCCATTTAAATCCCAAAAATAAAATATCATTTTTTATAGATCTTACATACTTATCATTTTCAGTAGTAGGATTAGTATCATCAAATCTTAGATTTACTGGAGCATTATACTTTTTACCTAATTCAAAATTTAAACATATAGCCTTAATATGTCCTATATGTAAATAACCATTTGGTTCAGGAGGAAAACGGAATTTAATTTTTTTTATAGGAAATCCATTATTTATTTCTTTCTCTATAATCTTTTCAATAAAATTTAAATTTGATTTAATTTTAATAAATGTAAAATTAAAATAATACTAAATATAGTTATTTTTTTTAAAATAGTATTTTTTATTATATTTTTATTTTAATTGATATAAATTGAATTATTCAGAAGTTATAAAATGGATATTTAGACGTTTATCTATTTATCAAAACATTGGAAAAAAATCATATAAACCAGGATTAGAAAGAATAAAAAAATTTTGTTCTTATTTAGGTAATCCACAGAATTTTTTTACTAGCATTCATATAGGAGGTACTAATGGAAAAGGATCTACATCACATATGTTGTCTTCTATTTTTCAAGAAGAAAAATTTATAACTGGACTGTTTACTTCTCCTCATTTAATTGATTTTAGAGAAAGAATAAGATGCAATGGAATATTAATAGAAAAAAATTTTATAATAGATTTCATTGAAAAAAATTACGAATTTATAGAAAAAGAAAAAATTTCATTTTTTGAAATGAATACTGCTTTAGCTTTTCAATATTTTAAAGAAAAAAAGGTTAATATAGCAATAATTGAAGTAGGCCTAGGTGGTAGATTGGATTCTACAAATATTATTATTCCAGAATTATCTGTAATTACTAGTGTAAATTTAGATCATACTGATATTCTTGGAAAAAGTAAATATAGAATTGCTTACGAAAAATCAGGTATTATAAAAAATAATATTCCAATTTTAATTGGAAGAAAAATAGAAAAAAATATAAAATTTTTTTTTCTTAAAAAAGCTTTTAAAAAAAACGCTCCAGTTTATTTTTCAAAAAAAAATATATATGATGTTGAATATAAAATTCCTTTTAAAACAAAATATCAATATTTAAATAAAAATACAGTTTTAAATATTGTAAGAATATTACATATAAGAAAAAATATATTTATTTCTAATTATTCAATTAAAAAAGGTTTAAAAAATGTGATAAAAAATACAAATTTTAGAGGAAGATGGCAAATATTGAAAAAAAAAAATCCAAAAATTATTTGTGATATAGCACACAATGAAGAAGGAATACAAATGATAAACTTACAAATTAGAAAAGAAATATATAAAAAATTACATATAGTTTTAGGTTTTGTAAAAGGTAAGAGAATAATGAATATGTTAAAATATTTTCCTAAAAAATCTTGTTTTTATTTTTGTGAACCAAATATAGATAGAAAATATCCTATAAATGATTTGAAAATAATAATTAAAGATTCATTACTATACAATGATTATTGTATAAATTATTATAAATCTACAAAAAAAGCATTTTTATATGCTAAAAAAAAAGCTGGAGAAAACGATTTTATTTTGGTGTGCGGAAGTACTTTCGTTGTATCTGAAGTATTATTATTATAATTAAATTATTTTTTTTATTAAATTTGAAGATTGGGCAATTAGCTCAGCTAGGTTTAGAGCATCTGTTTTACAAGCAGGAGGTCACTGGTTCAAATCCAGTATTGCCCATTTTTCTATTTTTTTTAGTATAAAATCTAATATTTCATTTTTATTTTCTGTATAAAACCATTTTATATCATTACTTTTTTTATACCATGTAATTTGTTTTTTTACATATTTTCTAGTATTTATTTTAATTTTTTCTATAGTAAATTGTAAATTTATATACTCTTTTTTTTTACTAAAAAAAGAAAATAATTCTTTATAACCTATAGTTTGTAAACTATTTAAATGTCTAAAATGATAAAAACGAATAGCTTCGTCTATTATTCCTTGTTTTATCATATTATTTACTCTATTATCTATTCTAATAAAATGTTCTTTTTTTGATAAATAAATTCCAATTTTTAAAATTTTAAAAAATCTTTCTTTAATTTTTTTTTTGAAGAAAAAAGATGGATTTTTCCCAGTAGATTTAAATATTTCTAAATAACGTATTAAACGTCTTGGATTTTTTATATCAATTACATCATTTTTTGTTCTTATTTTTTCAAATTCTTTTTGTAAAAATTCAATTCCAAATTTTTTAAAATTAAAAATTAAATCTTTTTTTATTATTGTAGTATCAATTTTAGGTATTTCTGATAACCCTACTGTTATAGATTTTTCATATAAACTTGAACCTCCTACAGCTATTAATACTGAATATTTTATAAATAAATTTGAAATTTTTTTATAGAAATCTACTTCAAATAATTTTGCATTATAATTTTTATGTAGACATAAATGTCCTATAAAGTGATGAGGAATTGTATTTAGTTCTGTTTTTGTTGGCATTCCACTCCCTATCTTTAATTCTCTATAAAATTGTCTAGAATCAATAGATAATATTTCAGTATTTAATTTTTTAGCTAAAAAAATTGATAATAATGTTTTTCCTACACAAGTAGGCCCCAATATAAGAATAATAAGTTTTTTTTTCAAATATGTATAAATGATGAATATTTGGATAATTTTGCGTACATCCAATAGTCTACTAATACTAAAGCGGCCATAGATTCAACTATTGGAATAGCTCGTGGTAATACACAAGGATCATGTCTGCCTTTTCCTATTATAAAAATAAAATTTCCATTTTTATCTATTGTTTTTTGTTTTTTCATTATTGTTGCTACAGGTTTAAAAGCTATTTTAAAATAAATATCCATTCCATTTGATATTCCACCTTGTATTCCTCCAGATAAATTTGTTTTAGTTGTTTCATCTGAATTAAATAAATCATTATGTTTAGATCCAACTAATTTAGTCCCATAAAATCCACTACCATACTCAAAACCTTTAACCGCGTTAATTGATAGCATTGCTTTTCCCAATTCAGCATGAAGTTTGTTAAAAACTGGTTCTCCTATTCCTATTGGAAGATTTTTAATAATACAAGTAATTGTCCCACCTATTGTATCTCCTTGATTCTTTATTTTTTTTATTTTAGATATCATCATTTTAGATATATTAGGATCAGGACATCTAACTGGACTATTTTCTATAGATTCTCTAGATAAATCTAATTTATCATAAGGTTTATTTATTGAAATATCTCCTACACTGGAAACGTAAGATATAATTTTTACATTTTTCATTAATTGTTTTGCTATAGAACCTGCAACAACTCTGCATACTGTTTCTCTTGCAGAAGATCTTCCTCCACCTCTATAATCTCTTATACCATATTTTTTTTCATAAGTAAAATCTGAATGAGAAGGTCTATAAGAATTTTTAATATGTAAATAATCGTCAGACTTTTGATCTTTGTTTCTAATAATAAAACCAATTGGAGTTCCAGTAGTTTTATTTTCAAAAATTCCAGATAAAAAATCTACTTTATCAAATTCTTTTCTTTGTGTTACAATAGATGACTGACCGGGTTTTCTTCTATTTAATTCATATTGTATTTCTTCCATATTTAGTTTAACTCCTGCTGGACATCCATCAATAACCCCACCTAAAGCCATTCCATGACTTTCTCCAAAAGTAATTACTCTAAATAAATTTCCAAAAATATTTCCTGACATACATATAAAATGTTTTATTTTCCATAATAAAAATAATTAATAGTGTGTATAGTATAATACAGTACAAAAAAAATTTATTATTACTTAAAAATTAAGTCATTTTTATATTATACTACTTTTATTAAAAATAAGTAAAATTATTTTTAATTATAATTTTTATAGTAATTAATTAAACGACTAAATTCTATATATGATAGACGTTTTATTAATTCATTTTTATCAATATATTTCAATTTTTTTTGTATTTTAGGAAGAATTTTTTTTATATCTTCATCTTTTACAATAACTTCTTTTATTTTTCTAACAAAATGTAGTAATTGTTTTTCAAATATATCTTTACCTGTAGGAACCATTATATAATGAAAATATTTACCAATTTTTTTTTCAAATTCTTTTAATTTTTTTTTCTCTTTATTATTTATTATGCATACAGATATACCTCTTTTTCCTGCTCTCCCAGTTCTACCACTTCTATGTATATAAATTTCACTTTCTTTAGGAATATTATAATTTATAATATGTGTAATATTGTTGATATCTAAGCCTCTAGATGCAACATCTGTTGCTACTAAAAATTGTAAATTTTTATTTCTAAATTTTTGCATTACATTACCTCTTTGAGCCTGAGATAGATCCCCATGTATAGCATCTGCATTGTACCCGTCTTTTATTAAGAATTCAGTTATCATTTTAGTTATTTTTCTAGTCCTGCAAAATATAATTCCATAAATTTCAGGATTTATATCTACAATTCTCCTTAAAACGGAATATTTTTTGTTTAATCCATTTACTATGTAATAAATATGTTTTATATCATCACATATAATATTTTTTTTGTCAGAAATTATTTTTTCAGGGTCTATTAAATATTTTCTAGCAATTTTTTCAATGTGTTTAGACATTGTCGCAGAAAATAATAAACTTTGTTTTTTTTTTGGTAATTCTTTTATTATATAATCTAATGTCTCTTTAAAACCCATACTTACCATTTCATCTGCTTCATCAAGCACTAAGTATTTTACATCAAAAAAATGTAATTTTTTTCTCCTTATTAGATCTAAAATTCTTCCAGGAGTTCCTACAATAACATGATTTTTTTTTCTAAGTGCTATAATTTGACTATCTAAACTTACTCCTCCATATAAAGAAATTATTTTAATATATGATAAAAATTTTGAGAATAAAATAAGATCATTTGTAATTTGCATACAAAGTTCTCTTGTTGGGCATAAAATTAAAGCTTGAGGATTTTTTAATTCGTAATTAATATTTTGAATTATAGGTAGACCAAAAGCTGCAGTTTTTCCAGTTCCGGTTTGAGATAAAGCAATTATGTCTTTTTTTGAAGATAATAAGAAAGATATTACTTTTTTTTGAATAGTAGTAGGATATATAAATCCCATTAACTTTAATGCTTTAACAATATTATTGTTAAAAAAATTATATTCTTTAAATGTTTTTTTAATTTTCATAAAATGAATTATAATAAATATAATATATTGTATATTACCACTTTACATTTTTATAATGAATACATAAAATAAACACAATATAAATGTAAATATCTATTTTATCAATTATCATATAAATTATTTTTTCATTTTAAATTATTATGTATTAGATATTTTAATTATTTTTTTTTATTAAATTATTCATTACAAAATTATATCTAATAAACAGCAAAACTGCTGAAATTACAATACCTATACCTAATCCTATCCAAACGCCTACTCCCCCTATTTTTTTTGATAAATACCAAGATGTTGGTAAAGAAATAATCCAATATGAAAAAAAACTAATATACATTGGTATTTTTACATCTTGTAAGCCTCTTAATGCTCCTAAAATTATTCCCTGTAATCCATCAAATATTTGAAATACACTAGCAATGACAATCATTTTTTTTGCTATATAAAAAACTTCATTATCATTTTTCATATATATATAAGGAATTTGTTCCTTAAAAATAATAAATAATAAACTGCATATAAACATGAATATAATACCCATATAAAAAATAGAATTTCCAATAATTCTGAGTTCAGAATAATTTTTTAAGGATAGTTGAGAACTCATTCTAATTGTTGCTGTAATAGAAAGACCAGCAATAAGTAGATAAGTTGATGAAGCTAAATTTATTACTATTTGATGTGCAGCTAATACTTTTACTCCACATTTTCCTGATATAAAAGAAGAAATTGCAAATGTACTTATTTCGAAAAATGTATGTAATCCAGAGGGTATCCCAATTTTTAATATTTTGTAAAAATATTTTTTTTTAAGAAAAATTAATTTATAATAATTATAATAATTTTTTATTTTTTTATTTTTTTGTAATAGTATAAAAATACCTATTAACATTATAATACGAGATATTAATGTAGAATAAGCAACACCTACAAGTCCTAATTTTGGAAAACCAAAACTTCCATGTATAAATATATAATTTAACAGTACATTTATAATAGATGAACTCCATGTTATTATTAAACTTGGATATGTTAAAGATATACCTTCTGAAAATTTTCTAAAAACTTCGAATAACATCCATGGAATAAAAGAAATAGCAATAACTCTTAAAAAAGAAGTAGTATTGTTTAAAATTTCTTTAGGCTGACCTAAATATGGAAATATATAAAAGAAAACATGGATTAGTCCATACATTAATATAGATAAAAATAAGTTCAATATAAATCCATGATAAAAAATTATATATCCTTCTTTATATTTTTTCTTAGCATCTACAGATGCTATTAAAGATGAAATTGCATTAGATATTCCTAATCCAAAAATTATCAATATAAAAAATATAGAATTAGCTAATGATGTTGAAGCTAAGGCTTTATCTCCTAGATTACCTACCATTATATTATCAAAAAAATTTACAGAAATTATCCCTAATTGAGAAAAAAAAATAGGAATAGCTAACAGAAAGTTTTTTTTTAAATGTTGTATGTATGTTATTCTTTTTTTGATAAAAAAATTTTTTTTTAATAATTTATATAGATAATGAAAAAAAATAAATATTTGTTTATTTATATTTTAATGAATTATATTTTAATAAATGGTAATTTTTTTTTTATAACAGGTAATTTTTTTTTTCTTATTTCCAAAAAAATATGATTTGTTTGTATATCTTGTAACATATATCCTAATCCTATTCCTTTTTTTAATATTGGGGAATATCCACCAGATGTAACATATCCAATTTCATTTCCTTCGTTATTTATTAATAAATATCCTTCTCTAGGGATAATTCTACCTTCTTTTATATAAAAAGATATAAATTTTTTATGATTTCTGTTTATTTTTTGTTTTTTTAAAATATTTTTTGCAATAAATTCTTTATTAAATTTTACAATCCAAGATAATCCAGATTCTATAGGTGAAATAGTTTCAGAAATTTCTTTTCCATATAAACGATATCCCATTTCTAATCTTAAAGTATTTCTACTAGAAATTCCACAAGGAATAATTTTTTCATTACCTATTTCCAAAATATTGTTCCATAATTTTTCTACATTTTTATTAGGAATATAAATTTCTATACCTATTAGAGACCCTGTATATCCAGTACGAGATATTAGAACATTTTTTATTCCAAACATTTCTCCTATTGTAAAATGGTAGTAAGAAATTTTATGTAAATGTATTTTTGTTATGTTTTTAAGATAATAAAAAGATAATGGCCCTTGTATAGATAACAAAGAGTATTCTTGAGAAAAATCTATTAGATCAATTTTTTGATATTTTTTTATGTGATCATTTATCCAGATTTTATTTTTTTCAATGTTAATTGCATTAACTATTAATAAAAATTCTTCTTCATTAATTTTGTAAATTACCAGATCATCAATTATTCCTCCATTTTTATTAATTAGACAAGTATATTGTGCCTGTCCTGTTTTTATTGTAGATATATCATTAGTTGTTAAGTATTGAATCAATTTTTTTGATTGTTTACCTTTTAAAACTAATTTTCCCATATGACTTACATCAAATATCCCAGCATTTTTTCTTACAGAAAGATGTTCATTTACAGATGATGAATAGTATAGAGGCATTAAGAATCCGGAAAATTCACACATTTTAGCTCCTAATTCAACATGTTTTTTGTATAAAGTAGTTTTTTTTAAATTATTTTGTTCCATTATATTCTACAAAATTATCTCTTTTTTCATACAAAGTTATTTTTAAATCTATATTATATAAAATATTTTGTTTTATTTTTTTCTATGGTAAAAATATAACTATTTACCATAGAATATAAGAAAATTCTTTAAAAAAACTTATATATTTTTTTATCAATTTTTATTGTATAGTTTATAGTTTATTGTAAGAACTAAAATAAATTTTTATACTTATAGTTACTTTCATAATACATAATATTTATTTAAATAATTTCTTAAAATGGTTTTTTATAATTATTTTTAACCATACTGTATATATATTTGGATGTGATTTTATACTTTTAATTAAAGAATCCCATGATATCCATTTCCAATTATTAACTTCTTCTGAATTTATAATTGGAAATTTATTGTAATAACCTACAAATACATAATCTAATTCATTCTCTATTAATCCATTATTAAAAGAATTATTATATATAAAACAGAATTTTTGCTCTAGAAAACAATCGAATCCCATTTCATTTATTAAACAACGATGTGCAGCATTAATTACAGGTTCATTTTTTATTGGATGACTACAACATGTATTAGTCCACAATAAAGAAGAATGATTTTTTTTTTCAGATCTTTTTTGTAACATTAAATGATTTTTCATATTGAATATGAAGATAGAAACTGCTTTATGCAATAATCCTTTTTTGTGTATTATTTCTTTTTTTTCAAATCCAATAATTTCTTTTTTTTCATTAATTATAGGAATAAGATCATTATCTTCTTCATGTTTTTCATTTATAGTTATAGGATACAACATAACGGGTTACTATAAGTTTAAGTAAATAAGTTTTTATAAATTTAAAAATATCAAAATAAAAAAAATTATGAAAGTAAAAAATATTTTATTTGAGTTAAATAAAATAGGAAAATATACTTTTTTAGATAGTATGCAAATAAAATTTATTTATTTATCTAATAAATTAGATGTTTTAATAGCAAAAATGCCTGTAACTAAAAAAATTCTACAACCATTTGGATATTTACATGGTGGAGCAACTGCAACTTTAGCTGAAAGTGTAGGGTCTTCATTATCACTTTTAAATTTAAAAAGATATAAAAAAAAAAAAAATTAGTGTTTTTAATATTGAAATATCTGTAAATAATATTAAGTATGTTAAGAATGGTACTTTATTTGCAAAAGCTAAAATACTTCATAAAGGAAAAACAATACATTTTATTAGAATACATATCTTTAATAAGAAAGATGAAAGCATAAGTTTTTGTAAGATGACAAATATAATAATAAGAAAATAAATAAATATGTCAATAAAAATAAATGCATTTTCTTTATATAAAAAAATAATTAAAAATTATTATAATAACAATAGTTTTGTAGTTTTTAGAATGCCAAATGATAATAAGATATTTTTTTATTCTCATTGTAAAAAATATAAAATAAAAAAATATAGTAACTTTTTTTTTATACAAGATTTTTATAATAATTTTACAATAGAAATTATTCCGGAAAAAATTTATTATATTGATATACAATATAACACATTATATTTATTAGAGAAACAGGAAAAAAATTCACATTTAATTTATAATTCTTATAAATACAAAAAGATACTTGAAAATGCAATAAAACATATAATAAAAATACAATCTTTTGAAAAAGTAGTTCTATCTAGATATATAGAAATTCCATTTAAAAATTTTTCTTTTAAAGAAACTTTTGAAAAGTTAATTTTTTCTTATCCAAATACTTTAACAAGTATTTGGTATGATGTTAATTTTGGAATTTGGATAGGAAGTACTCCAGAATTATTAATGAAATGTGTAGGTAAAAAAATTATAACTGAAGCATTAGCTGGGACTATAAATTGTTTAGAATCAAATAAGTGGACAATAAAGGAAATAGAAGAACACAATATTGTAGTTAAATATATTGTTTTTTTTTTTAGAAAATATTATAATTATAGAGGGATTCTAAATGTAGAAAATACACAATCAATAAAAATAGGAAATTTAAAACATTTAAAGACTGTTATAACTTTTTCTTTTTTTAAGAAACCTAATTTTTATAAAATATTAAAAAAATTACATCCTACTCCTTCTATATGTGGCTATCCAAAAATTAAATCACTAGAGTATATTAAAATGAATGAAAAATATAATAGAAGTTTTTATACTGGAATTATAGGAATAGGAAATAAAAAAAACATGGATATGGAATTATATATAAATTTAAGATGTGCAAAAATTATTACAAGTAAAAAAATAATATTTTATGCAGGAAGT
Source organism: Blattabacterium cuenoti (assembly GCF_014251275.1). Taxonomy (GTDB): domain Bacteria; phylum Bacteroidota; class Bacteroidia; order Flavobacteriales; family Blattabacteriaceae; genus Blattabacterium; species Blattabacterium cuenoti_AG. The sequence goes on along the minus strand of NZ_CP059183.1, from coordinate 425,532 downwards.
GGGGTAACTGCAAAAAGCAGTGTTATAAAAGAATATATAGAGACAGAAAATAAAATAAAAAGTATTTTATCCAAATTTTTTTTTAGGTGATTTTTTTTTTCTTTTAAAAGGTCTGATAATTAATCGTACACTTTTATGATAATTAAAGTATTGTATTATCCAATTTGTTAAAGCTATTACTCTGTTTCTAAATCCTACTAAACTAACTAAATGAACAAACATCCAAGTTATCCATGCTAAAGATCCTTTTAATTTAAAAAAAGTAAAATCACATACGGCTTTATTTCTTCCAATAGTTGCCATAGAACCAAAATTTTTATAAATAAAAGGAAGAATATTTTTTTTATTAGAAAAAAAATTTACATTATTGAAATTATTTGCTAAATAAATTCCTTGTTGCATGGCAGGTTGTGCTGTCATAGGATGTCCATTAGGATATTTTTCATTCATTTTCATATATGCTACATCTCCTATAGCAAAAATATTACTATAATTTATGGTTTGAAGATAGGTATTTACTAGAATTCTATTTCCTTTTATATCTTCTTTAGAAAAACCATTTATAATAGATCCTTTAACTCCAGCAGTCCAAATAACATTATAAGTTATTATTTCGGTTTTTTTTTCCGTAAAAACTATTTCACCATCATAATTTTTAACTAAACAATTTAACCAAATTTTTACACCTAGTTTCTCTAAATTTTTATAAGCTTGTTTTGCAGATTCTTTAGACATTCCGTCCAGTAATCTTTCAGAAGCTTGTAATAAGTAAATTTCCATAAGTTGAATATCTAGATCTGGGTAATCAGATGGTAACACGTATTTTTTCATTTCAGCTAATGCTCCTGCTAATTCTACTCCTGTAGGTCCTCCACCTACAATTACAAAAGTCATAAGTCTTTGTTTTTCCTTAATATTTTTTACTAATAGTGCAGATTCAAAATTCTGAAGGATAAGGCTTCTTATATTCAATGCCTCTGGAATAGTTTTCATTGGAAATGAATATAATTCTATGTTTTTATTTCCAAAATAATTTGTAATAGATCCTGTAGCTACAATTAGATAATCATAATATAAATTACCAACATTAGTATAAATTTTTTGTTCATTTATATTTATTGAAATAACATTTGCTAATCTAAAGAAGAAATTTTTTGTGTTTTTTATAATGTTTCTAATTGAATGTGCTATTGAATCAGGTTCTAATCCAGCTGTAGCAACTTGATATAATAATGGTTGAAATGTATGATAATTATTTTTATCTATAAGAATAACCTGAAACTTATCTTTTCTTAGTTTTTTTGCTACCTGTAATCCTGCAAATCCTGCCCCAATAACAACAACTCTTTTTAACTTTTTTGTTTTTGGTATGTTCATGGTTATAAATTTGATTCACAGTCTAATTTATGTATATTTTCAGTTATAATGATAAATTAATTTGGTAGTTTTCTTGGGCGGTGAAATACATTTTTGGATGAATTACTATTTAATTATATTAATATTTTTTTTAGTAAATTTTGTTCTTAACAGATATCTTAGAAAAAAATTAATGGATTATTCTCAATCTAAATTTTACTCTAATATAAGTGGGAAAGAAGTCTCTGAAAAAATATTATTTGATTTTGGAATACGTAATGTAAATGTTTTATCAATAAAAGGAAAATATACAGATCATTATAATCCATTAGATAAAACTATTAACTTGAGTGAGAATGTATTTAATAATAAAGATATAATATCTATTGCTATTGCTGCACATGAAACTTCACATGCATTGCAACATAATTTTAATTATACTTTGTTAAAAATTAGAAACGCATTAGTTTTTATTTTAAATTTTTGTTCTATAGCAACAAATATTATAATGATAATTGGAATCTTATTATTTTATGGTAGTAATGGAAAATATTCACTTTTACTTAAGACTGGAATGTTTTTATTTTTCATTAACATTATATTTTTATTTATTACATTTTCTATAGAATTAGATGCAAATAAAAGAGCAATAAAATGGATTAGAAATCAACATGTAATTTATTATAAAGACTTTTATAAAATAAAAAGATATTTTAAGTTAGCTATTTTTACTTATATTTTATCTTTAATTTATTCTTCTGTACAATTTTTATACATTTTTTCTTTTTTTACAGAAAAAATAAAAAACAAAAGAAGGAGATTCCTAAATTATTTTTTTTTCTTTTTTTTGTTTTTCTGTTTAGGTCTAAGTTTTCCATAAGTTTTATTTATTATTTTTCCTCTTCTAGTTTTTTTATCTCCTTTACCCATATTTTTTAATTTTTTTTACTATCATATTGTGTATTAATTCTGCTTTTTCTTGTAAATCTATTTTAGATGAATAATTATAAATTATAATATTAGATTTTTTTTTTCTTTTTTTATTAGAAATTTGATTTTTTAATCGGTTAATAATATCAATATACGTTATATTATCTCTTTTCATAACTCTTTTTATCATGTTTTCCATAGGAGATATAGTCGTTATTATAGTATCACATTTTTTATAACTTCCACTTTCAAATAAAATAGCTGATTCTTTTATTGCATATAATATATTTTTTTTTTTTTTTGAAATAGTATAAATCCATTTTTTAAAATCTAAATTAATCCAAGGATGGACGATTTTACACATTAATTTTAATGCAAAATAATTATTAAATATAATATTAGATAAATAGTTTTTATTTACTTTTTCATTCTTATAAGAATCTTTTCCAAAATATTTTATTATTTTATTTTTTATAAAACTTATTTTGTTCATTAAAATTTTAGATCTATTATCTGATGAATAAATTGGTATTCCTTTTTTTTTAAAAAATGAAGATAATAGACTTTTACCTGATCCTATTTTACCTGTAATTCCTACTAACATTTTTTTAGATTATTTTTTTTTTCTTCCTCCCATTCATAACCATAACGAAGTTTTGTTGAATCTTTTGATATAGTATTTTTTTCTATTTTTATTTTTCCTAATATTGTTTCTAATACACAAAAATTATCTGTAATATTTATAATTTTTCCATGTAACCCTGAATTAGTTACTATATTTCTTCCTTTTTTCAAATTTTCTTGAAAATTTTTTTCTATTTTTTGTTTATTTATTTGAGGTCGTATCATAAAAAAGTAGAATATGATAAAAATTAATGCAAACATCCAAATAGTATTTGTAATAGGATGTAGTTGTAATAATAAAGAAAAAAAAATTATAATCATAAAATAAAATATTTTTTAATTAGAAATTTATAATTATAGTTATTATAATTTCTAATTTAATTACATTAATCCTTTACCTATTTTAAATATCTTATTTTCTTTTTGTAAAAGTTTTAATGTTTGATCTAGTATTCCATTAATAAAAATTTTGCTTTTTTCCATACAAAATATTTTTGTGATTTCTATATATTCATTCATAGTAACTTTTGGAGGAATATTTGGAAAATATAAAAATTCACAAATAGCCATTTGTAATATAATTAAATCTATAGTTGCTATTCTTTTTACTTTCCAATTATTAGATATTTTGTTTATTATATTATTGAATTTTTCTTTATGAATAATTGTGTTCCTATATAAATTTAAAAAAAATTTTTTATTTTCTTTATTAGTATTATATAATATATAATTATTTTTATATTTATCTTTATCTTTGTCAGTTTTTTTTATTAAAAAAAAAGTTTCACATACCATTTTATGAGCAACATCTAAGTTACTTTCTTCATTAAGAAAACATGATTTTTCTAAGTTTAAGTATTCTATAAGATTATCATTAAAAAGAAAAAAAAATTTGTAATATTTTATAATAAATTTTTTTTCTTCTTCAAAAGAAGAAATAAGTTCATGAAAATATATTGTTTTTTCGTTTGTCTTTTCCATTTCTTTTAAAAAAGAAAATATCCATTTATCTTGTTTTTTAAATAATTCTTTTTTAGATTTAGAATTGTATTCTTTTATTAAACTTTCATTAGTAGATAATATTTTTATTATATTATTGTATGCAATATTTTTTATAAAATTTATTTTTAATTCATTATTATTATTTTCTTTATTTTTATTTTTAGAACGAAGTTTATATTCGTCGTATAATTTTAAAGCATGATTTCTGATCCTTAAAATTAAACAAAGAAAATAAATATACAAATCACTTAATTTTTTAGTACTATTAATTAATAGAGACTCAACTTTATATAAATCTACTTTAGATAGTTTTTGAGCATATAAAAATTGCATACTTTTTATTCTAAAGTATCGTCTAATTGACATTATTATTTTTTTTTAATATAATAAAAAACTTTTTAAATATAATAAAAAAAATTACATATAAATAAAAAATAAACTTTAAAAAGTTTGGTAATTTTGTATACCATATGAATTATGGGTTATTTGTTTTCAGTAAAAAATATTATAAAAAATATAAAATTAGATTGTTTATAGGGTTTTTTCTAATTTTAATATCAAATATTTTAAGTTTATTTCCAATCTATTATATTGGAAAATCTATTAATACTATAAAATATTTGTTTACAGATTTTTCAAATAAAAAAAATATTTTATATTTAAAAAAACATATTTTTATATATTCTAGTATTATTATAATTGTTCCAATTATAGGAGGCTATGTTAAATATCATATGAGAAAATGTATAATAACTACATCTAGAATGATAGAATTTGATATTAAAAACAAAATATTTTTACATTATCAAAAATTAAGTTCATCTTTCTATAAAAATAATACTACTGGAGATCTTATGAATAGATTAACGGAAGATGTATCATTAATAAGACAATATATAGGACCTGGAATAATGTATATAGTTAATCTTATAGTTCTTTTTTTAATGGTATTTATAAAAATGTTACAAATTAATATTGAATTAACTTTTTATGTTATTTTTCCAATTCCTATTCTTTTTATTTTCATTTATTATATAAGTTTTTTTATTTCTAAAAAAAGTATAAAAGCACAAAAATATCAATCTATTCTATGTTCATTCATACATGATACATTTTCAGGAATTCATATTATAAAATCATTTGTATCTGAGAAATCATTTAAGCATAAATATATAAACTTAGTAAAAAAATATAAAAAAAAAAATGTAGAACTAACAACTGTTGATACTATTTTATCTTCTATAATAATATTTTTTATTGGAATAAGTAATTTTTTAATTATTTTTTTTGGAGGAAAAAAATATTTAAATGGAGAAATAAAAGAAATAGGTGTTATTGCAGAGTTTTTTACATATATTAATATTTTAGTATTTCCATTTCTTATGTTAAGTTGGGTGATTTCTATTTTGGAAAGAGCAAAAATATCACAAATACGTATTAATGAGTTTTTAAAAGTAAAACCAGATATTACTTGTAAAAAAAAATATTATAACACTAATATTACTGGAAAAATACAATTTAAAAATGTAAGTTTTTCCTATATAAATAACAATAATAAAAATAAAAAAATTATAAGTAAAATATCATTTACATTAATAAATGGAAAAATTTTAGTGTTAACTGGAGATACTGGATCTGGAAAAACTACTATATGTAGATTATTATCCCGTTTATATGATCCATGCAAAGGAAATATACTTATAGATAATATTCCATTAAGAAATTATAATTTACATAAATTTAGAATGAATTTAGGTTATGTTCCACAAGAATCTTTTATTTTTTCAGATACTATTTATAATAATATAGCTATAGGTTGTATTGGAAATGTCCATCCAAATAAAGTTTATGATGCAGCTAGAAAAGCAATGATAGAACAGGAAATTCTTTGTTTTAAAAATGGATATAACACAATTATTGGAGAAAATGGTATTAATTTATCTGGTGGGCAAAAACAAAGAATATGTATAGCTAGAGCAATGATCAGATCTCCTAAAATACTTATTTTTGATGATAGTTTTTCTGCTATAGATCAGAAAATTAGGAAATCTATTATTAATCATATTAATATAGATATGTATTTAAATAGAAATACTGTGATTATTATTACACATGATATTTCTTATATAAAGAATTTTGATTTACATATAATATTAAAAAATGGAAGCATTTTTAAAATGAAAAAGAAAAATATGAATAATATTAATTAAAAATAGGTATAGACCATTTTTTTTATTTAGATTTGTCTTGTTAGGATTATAATATATTTTGAAATGGACGAAAAAGAAAAAATTAAAGAAAGAAACGAAATTTGTTCAAAAACTCTAAAGACTGGTAGTCGTACATATTTTTTTGATGCAAGAGAAACAAGAGCAGGAGATTATTATCTAACTATTACTGAAAGTAAAAAAAATTTTACTGAGACAGGAGAAATAACTTATAAAAAACATAAAATATATTTATATAAAGAAGATTTTTCTAAATTTCAGAGCATATTAGATGATATGATTAGATTTATAATAAATGAAAAAGGAAAAGAAGTAATTTCAGAACGTCATCAAAAAGATTTTAAAAATCATAATGCATCATATAATTAATAATTTATATGAAATACAAAATACAATATATATTATATTATAAAAAAATGATGTAGTTTTTTTAGTAAAAAATTTTAGTTGTTACATGGATAATTACATGTGTATAATGCGTAATATTAATACTTTTATATTTGATGTTGACGGAGTATTAACCAATTGTACCTTAAGTTTATTGTCAAATGGAAATCTTGGTAGACATATGTTTGCAAAGGATGGATATGCTATACAACTAGCAATAAAAAATGGATATAATTTGTGTGTTATTACTAGTGGGCGAGATTTAACGGTTTTTAGACGATTAAGAGGATTAAATATCCGTTATATTTATCAAGGGGTTATAGATAAAAAAAAATATTTATGTGAATATTGTGATGTATTAAATATTGAAAAAAATAAAGTGTTATACATGGGAGATGATATTCCTGATATAGAAATTATGAAATCTGTAGCACTACCTAGTTCCCCAATTGATGCAGTACAAGAAGTAAGAGATATATCTAAGTATATTTCTCCAAAAAAAGGAGGTAGAGGATGTGTTAGAGATGTTATTGAAAAAACTTTAAAAATTCAAAATAATTGGTATTTATAATATAATATTATTTATATAAAATATAATATAATAATGTATATGTAAAAAAAAATAGTGTCAAAATTATTGACACTATTTTTTTTTACATATAGCCACATAGCCACATATAGGGGCTAGACTAGACTAGACTAATATATTTACATTTTTTTACATCATACCTCTTTTTACATCATACCTCCCATTCCACCACCACTTCCAGCACCTGGCATTTGTGGAACTGAATTGCTATCTTCTTTCTTAATTTCTGTTACTACACATTCAGTGGTTAATAACATTCCTGAAACAGACGCCGCATTTTCTAATGCTACTCTAGCTACTTTTGTAGGATCTATAATACCTTCAACTATCATGTTTTTATATTCTCCCATTTTTGCATCATATCCAAAATCACCTTTACCTTCAGCTACTTTAGCAACTACAACTGATCCTTCTCCACCTGCATTAGCTACTATTTGACGTAATGGTTCTTCTAATGATCTTCTAACTATTTGAATTCCTGTATCTTGATCAGAATTATCACCTTTTGTATTATCTAAAGAATTAATAGCACGTACTAATGCAACACCTCCACCAGCAACTATACCTTCTTCGACTGCTGCTCTAGTAGCATTTAATGCATCATCTACTCTATCTTTTTTTTCTTTCATTTCAACTTCAGATGCTGCACCTACATAAAGAACAGCTACTCCTCCAGCTAGTTTAGCAAGACGTTCTTGTAATTTTTCTTTATCATAATCAGATGTTGTAGTTTCTATTTGAGCTTTAATTTGTTCTACTCTTGCTCTAATATCTTTTTTATTCCCACCTCCATTTACAATAGTAGTATTATCTTTATCTATTATAACTCTTTCCGCTTTTCCCAACATATTTAATTTAACATCTTCTAATTTGCTACCAGTTTCTTCAGAAATTACTTGTCCACCAGTTAAAACAGCAATATCTTCTAACATTGCTTTTCTTCTATCACCAAACCCTGGAGCTTTTATAGCTGCTACTTTCAAAGTCCCACGTATTTTATTGACTACTAAAGTTGCTAAGGCTTCTCCTTCTACTTCTTCTGAAATAATTAGTAAAGGTTTTCCTGATTGTGCTACCGGTTCTAATATAGGTAACAAATCTTTCATAGCGGCTATTTTTTTATCAGATAATAAAATTTGAGGTTGATCAAATTCTGTTATCATTTTTTCAGTATTTGTAACAAAATAAGGAGATTGGTATCCTCTATCAAATTGCATTCCCTCCACAACATCTACAGAGGTGTCTGTACCCTTGGCTTCTTCTACAGTAATTACTCCTTCTTTTCCGACTCTTTCAAAAGCATCTGCTATTAATGCTCCAGTTTTTTCATCATTATTTGCTGAAATAGATGCAACTTGTTGTATTTTTTCTGTATTTCCACCAACTTCTCTAGATTGTTTTTTTAGATCTAAAATTACAACTTCTAAAGCCTTATCTATTCCTCTTTTTAAATCCATAGGGTTTGCTCCAGCTGCAACATTTTTTAAACCTTCTCGTACAATAGCTTGAGCTAATACAGTAGCTGTAGTTGTTCCATCACCTGCTACATCATTAGTTTTAGATGCTACCTCTTTAACCATTTGAGCTCCTAAATTTTCTATAGGATCTTCTAATTCTATTTCTTTAGCTACTGTTACACCATCTTTAGTTACTTGAGGGCCTCCAAAAGATTTTTGTAATACTACATTACGTCCTTTTGGACCTAAAGTTACTTTAACAGCATTAGCTAATGCATCAACTCCTTTTTTTAATTTATCTCTTGCTTCAATATCAAATTTAATATCTTTTGCCATAATTTTTATATTTTATAAAATTTTTTAATAAATATGATAATGATAGTAGTTATATAATAGCAATTACATCGGATTCTCTCATAATAAGATATTCCTCATTTTCCCATTTTAATTCTGTTCCAGAATATTTACCATACAAAACTCTATCTCCTTCTTTTAGAATCATTGGTTCATTTTTTTTTCCTTTTCCTACTGCCATTATAGTTCCTTTTTGTGGTTTCTCTTTTGCAGTATCAGGAATTATAATTCCTGAAGAAGTTTTTGTTTCAGCAGGGTCAGGTTTTACAAGTACACGGTCTGATAATGGTTTAATATTTACTTCCATCATATTTTATATTTTAATTTTAATTTTTGTATTTGTATTAACTTTAACTTAATTTATTTTACTTACAATTACAATTGTTTTTTTTGTTTTTTAATTTTAATTTTTTTTTATTATTTATTTTTATTATAGTTATAGATCATATTATATAATTATAATATAATTTTACTTTTTATTAGTTAATGAAGCCAAAAACATGCCAAATAAAAAATATTTAAATTTTTACTTGTTTATAACAATATTAAGTGTCATTATGACATAATATAATTTAATTTCTTGATTTTAATAAATAATTGAAAATTAAAATTAATAGCAATATTATAATTGATAATGACCATGTGATATTGTCTAAAAAAGTATTAGTTCTTTTTATTCCAAAAAATCTAAAATTTTTTTCCATAAAAGATTGATTTATACTTTCTTTTTTTGGACTTTGTATTAAAATAACAAATATAAGTAGAATACTAACAATTGAAATAAGTATTCCCAATACAGTGATATACATATTTTATGTAAATTTTTAATATATATTTTTATTTTTTTAATTTTTTATTGTATTATTGTATTTTTCAATTTTAATTTTAAAGTTAAAGTTAAAAATTAAGTTTAATAATTAAAGTACAATATTTATTTTATATTTTATATTTTATAATCATAAACCATATTGTCTAATTTTTCTGTATAAAGTTCTTTCTGAAATTCCTAGTTCTTTTGCAGTTTTTTTTCTTTTTCCATTATTTTTTTTTAAAGCTTTTTGAATATATTTTATTTCTTGTTTTTGTAGAGATAAAGAAGAAATTTCTTCTTTATCTATTTCTATATCTTCATAATCTAAATCTAGATCTTCTTCCAAAGAGGATTTAGTAGTTCCTTCTACTTCTAATTGAAATAATGAATCTTCTTTGTTTGAAGTATGTGAAATTTCTTTTCCAAAAAAATCATATATAATTTTTTGATTTTCTCTATTAAATCTGATATTTTGGTTGTTTTTTATTAACTTATATGTTATATTTTTTAAATCATTAAAATTTTTTTTCATTTCAAATAAAATTTTATATATAAAATCACGATCATTAGATAAATTATTAATAAATGATTTACTACTAAAATTGAATCTTGAAAAAGATAATGATGGAATGTTATATGGAATGTTATTTGGAAGATATTCTTTTAATTTTTCAATATCAATTTCTCTATTAGTTTCTACTACTGATACTTGTTCTATAAAATTTTTTAATTGTCTAATATTTCCTGGCCAAGGATAGTTTTCTAAATATTTTAAAGATTGTTCTGTTAATATTATAGGTGGCATATTGTATTTTTCTGCAAAATCTATAGAAAATTTTTTGAATAAAAATTTTATGTCGTTTTTACGAAAACGTAAAGGTGGAACATCTATTTGAACAGTATTAAGTCTATAATATAAATCTTCTCTGAATTTACCACTTTCTATAGATTCTATCATATTTAAGTTTGTAGCTGCAACAATACGTATGTTAGTTTTTTGTATTTTTGAAGATCCTACTTTAATATACTCTCCTGATTCTAAAATTCTAAGTAAACGTACTTGTGTAGTAAGAGGTAAATCACCAACTTCATCTAGAAATATAGTTCCGCCATTTGCAACTTCAAAATATCCTTTTCTCATATTTGTAGCTCCTGTAAAAGAACCTTTTTCATGACCAAATAATTCACTATCTATTGTCCCTTCTGGAATAGCTCCACAATTAACAGCAATATAAGGAGAATGTTTTCTATAAGAATATTGATGAATTATTTTTGGAATAAATTCTTTACCAACTCCACTTTCTCCAAGTACTAATACAGAAATATCTGTTGGAGAAACTTGAATTGTTTTTTCTAATGCTCTTAAAAGAGAATAATCATGTCCAACTATTCCAAATTTTTGTTTTATGTTTTTAATAGATTTCATATTTTATGTTTAGTTTAATATATATCAACATTAACATAGATTTCCTATTAATGTTGCTGAAGTTATTTTTTGTATTTTAACTTTTACTATATCACCTATTTTGTAAAATCCTTTTGGAAAAACAACTACTATATTTTGTGAATTTCTACCATATAAATAATTGTAACTTTTTTTTGATATTCCTTCTATTAATATTTCTTGTTCTTTTCCTAAATATTCTTTCATTCTCATAATAGAATGCAGTTTTTGTAATTCTATTATTTCTATTAATCGTTTTTTTTTAATTTCATTAGGAACATTATTTGGTAAATTTCTATATGCATATGTTCCTGGTCTAGGTGAATAAGAAAACATATATCCATAATTATATTTAACTTCATTCATTAAGCTTAATGTGTCTAAGTGATCTTTTTCATTTTCTTCACAAAAACCTGTCATAATATCATGAGATATTGAACATTCAGGAACTATAGTTTTAATACGTTTTATTAATGATAAGTATTTTTCTCTAGTGTATTTTCTATTCATTAATTTCAAAATCTTATTGCTACCAGATTGAACTGGTAAGTGAATGTGTTTACATATATTTTTATATTTAGAAATAATTTTAAGAACTTCATCAGACATATCATGTGGATTAGAAGTGGAAAATCTTATCCTAATAAATGGTATTTTTTTTGCTATAAGTTCTAAAAGTTCAGAAAAGTTTATTGTGTATTTTTTATTGTGTTTTTTATAATATTTATCTATATTAGATTTAGATTCCCATTTATATGAATCTACATTTTGTCCCAATAGAGTAATTTCTTTATAACCTTTTTCAAATAAATATTGAGCTTCTTTAATAATAGAATTTGGATCTCTACTTACTTCTCTACCTCTTGTAAAAGGGACTATACAAAAAGTACACATATTATCACATCCTCTTGTTATACTTAAAAATGATTTTATTTTTTTTGAAAAATGAAATGGAATTATATCTGAATAAGTTTCTTTTTTTTTTGGAGTATATATAATTTTTTCTCCTCTTATACAAGAGTAAATAATTTTTGGTATTTCTTTATAAGAATCTGGATTTGCAAAAAAATCTACTTTTTGTTTATTTAAAAAGTATTTTATTTTTTGTTTTGTAATACATCCTATAATTCCAAATAAAGTATATTTATCTTTTAAGTTTTTTAATTCTTTTAATCTATTTTTTAAAGTTATTTCTGCTTTTTCTCGAATTGAACAAGAGTTTAATAAAATAATATTTGCTTCTTTTAAACTTTTAGATAAGTTAAATCCATTTCTTAGTAAAATTGAAGTAATTATTTCACTATCTGAAACATTCATCTGGCATCCAAAATTTTCTATGTAAAAATATTTTTTTGAATTAAATAATATTTGTTTTTTCATAATATAATTTTTTTGTGTCATTATTACTGCCATAATTTATGTACTATGACTATACTTATAAATGAAGTATTTTTTTTGCCAAAAAAATCATATTTTTTTCTCCAGTAGATTTTTTTTCTATATTTGAAAGTTTTACTACTGATATCCATTTTTTTTTAAAAGATGTTTTTATCATTTTTATAACAATATTCATAATTGGTAATCCTACATCATTAGTAAAGTTTGTTCCTATTCCGAAACAAGAATTTATTTTATTCTTGCAAAAAGAAGAAATATATTCTACTTTATATGGATCTAAATTGTCTGAAAATACAATTTTTTTTTTTTTAGGATTAATTCCAAATTTTTCATAATGATTTATAGCTTTTTTTATAAAGGAAATAGGATCTCCACTATCATGTCTGATTCCACTAAATATATTTGATAATTTTTTATTAAAATTTTTAAAGAAAATATAAGAAGTATATGTATCAGACAAAGCAATATCTAAGTTACCAGAATAAATATATAACCAATTTTTCATAGCAATTTTATCAGCTATTTTAAATCCATATTTTGCAGCATGAAACATAATCCATTCATGGCCTTTAGTCCCTAAAGGTATTGTAGAAAAAATATGAGAGAAATGGACATTACTACTACCAATAAAAAATTTATTTCCATTTTCAATTAGAATTTTTAAAACTAGTTTTTGTACTTTATAAGAAAATCTTCTTCTAGTTCCATATTCTCCTACTTTTACTTTTAAATTCTTATATTTATTTATTTTATTTTTAGTAATAATTTTTATTATATCATCTGAAATTCTATTTGTTTTTGTTCCAGTTAGTTTATAATATAATTCTGATATAATTGCTAAGATAGGAACTTCCCATAAAATAGTTCTATGCCATAATCCTTCTATTTCCATAAAAATATTTTGTCCATATTGATGAATATTAACTTCATTTGGATTGAATTTATATTTGTTTAAAAAATCTAAATAAGTAGTATCTAAATATGGACAATATTTTTCTAAGTAATTTCTTTCTTCACTTGATAATTTTAAATTAGCCATTTCATTAATATTTTCCTTTAAAATATTTGAAAAATTTTTTGGAAAAAGATGTTTTCCTCTATTTATGAATTTGTATTTAGCTTTTGCTGATGGAAATAATTTCAATACTGCATTTTGCATAGTAAATTTGTAAAAGTCATTATCTAATAATGATGAAATAACACAAGAATTATTCATGAATAAACATTATTTAAATGATTAAAAAAAAATATTGTTTTTTTAACAATATTTTTAATATTAAAAATATTATATTATATTAATTATAGTTATGTATTTATATATTTTTCTTTTTTAGAAAAAATATTTATCTAAATTTGCTTTTAAAACAATTTACTTATGGAAAATAACAATATTAATAATACAAAATTATATGTAGGAAATTTATCATATGAAGTAACAGAACAAGAATTAAGGGAATATTTTGAAACTATAGGAGAAGTGATTAATGTTAAAATTATTTTTGACGAATCTACTTCAAATAGAAGAAGTAAAGGGTTTGGTTTTGTGGAAATGTCTAGTGAAGAAAATGCAAAAAAAGCTATAGAAAAATTAAATGGAATAGAATTTTCTGGAAGAAATATTATTGTATCTGCAGCTAGACCAAGAATTAGAAGAGATTTTTAATTTTTTCTGTTGGTCAATTTAATTCTCAATTTGTAATTTGTAAATATACGCTAACATCTGTTTTAACTGTTAAATGTTAAAAAAATAAAAATTTAACTTTGTAATTTTTTAATTGTAATGTAATTGTGATGTAATTGTAATGTAATTGTAATATTTTAATATAAAATAAGACATACTATACTAATCTAATTCTAATACTAAATACTAATAATAGTAATATATATATAGAAAAATAATCTATGAAAAAATTACTTGGAACAGGTGTAGCGTTAGTTACTCCCTTTAAAAATAATGGAGAAATAGACTTTAATGGATTGGAAAAACTTGTTAAATTTGTTTTAAATAATGGAGTTAATTATTTAGTAGCATTAGGAACTACTGCTGAAACATCTACTTTAAAAAGAGAAGAAAAAAGAGACATTATAGAATGTATTTCGTATTCAAATTATAAAAAATTACCATTAATTCTTGGTTTAGGGGGAAATAATACAAAATGTGTTATAAAACAAATAAATTCTATAAATAATTTATCTGATTTTCATGCAATTTTATCTGTATGTCCTTACTATAATAGACCTTCTCAAGAAGGAATTTATCAACATTTCAAATCTATTATTAACAATACAAATACAGAAATAAAAATAATTATTTATAATGTACCTAAAAGAACTGGATCTAATATATTACCAAATACAGTATTAAGATTAGCTAATAATTTCAAAAATATAATAGGAATAAAAGAAGCTTCTGGAAATATTTTGCAATCTTATAAAATTATGGAAAAAAAACCTAAGAATTTTAGTTTAATATCTGGAGATGATTTTATAACTTTACCAATTCTATTAGGTGGAGGAGATGGAACAATTTCTGTAATTGCACAAGGAATTCCGAATGAAATTTCTAAAATGATTTCATTAGCAATGAATAACAAAGTTAAAGAATCTTTTTCTATTTTTTATAAAGTTTATAGAATAATAGAACTTATTTATGAAGAAGGAAATCCAGTAGGAATAAAAACTTTATTAAAAACTATTAATATTTGTAATTCATATGTTAGACTTCCTTTATTATCTGGAAGTTTTTTTTTAGAAGGAAAAATAAAAGATTTTTTTAAAAAAGTTTATTAGTAATTATTATTATGTTCAATGAAAATATACAAAAAGGATTAAATAAACAATTAAATAGAGAATTTGAATCTTCTCACTTATATTTAATGATGGGGATATTAACCGAAAGTAAGGGTTTTAATGGAGTAAGTAAATTTTTATATGATCATTCCAATGAGGAAAGATCACATATGATTAATATTATAAAATATATTAATAAAAGAAGTGGGACAGTTATAATAAACAAAAATATTTCTCTTAAAGAGAGGAAATTCCTCTCTTTAAGAGAAATATTTTATGAATTATTTTGTCATGAAAAGAAAATTTCTAAAGAAATTAATATTTTAGTAGAACTTTCTTTAGAAGTTAAAGATTATTTTACTTATAATTTTTTACAATGGTATGTATCAGAACAAATTGAAGAAGAAACATTAAGCAAATGTATTTTAGATAAAATAACATTATTAGAAAATAATAATATAGGATTGTACTTATTTGATAAAGAACTAAAAAAATTTAATAAAAAGCACACAAAAATATAAAAAGTTGTGAATTTTAAATTTTTTTTAATAGTAATAATGGTAATTTTTGGAAGCTATACTCTTTATCCATGGCCAAAAGAAGGAAAAAATGTAAAAATAAATATTAGTAATATACTAACTAAATTTGATAAATATTCCGAAAGTTTCCATATAGAAAGTGATATAAATAACAATTATTATATTAAATTAAATATTGATTTTAATAAAGAAAGAATTAATAAAAATATTATAAAATTAAATTATTATTTAGTAGATCATCCACATAGTTCAATAACAACAAGTACAATTAATTTTTTAAATAACATATCTTCAGGTAAAGAAGATAAAGCATATGAAATTGCTAGAGATCTTTTTTTTGAAGGTAAGTATAAAATTGCTTTAGATCAATTTTATCAGTTTATTAATACATTTCCAATAAGTATTTATAGAGAAAGAATATTATGGAAAATATGCTTATCTGAGTTTAAACTAAACAAAAAAAATAATTTCATTCGAGAATATAGAATATATACTAAAGAATTTCCAAAATATAAAAACGCAAAGGAATTAAAAAAGTTGTATGAATATTTTATTATAGGTAAAAAGAATGTATTTATTAAAATAATAAAGAAAAATAAAACTAATAAAACTAATAAAACTAATAAAACTAATAAAACTAATAAAACTAATAAAACTAATAAAACTAATAAAACTAATAAAACTAATAAAACTAATAAACCTAATAAAACTAATAAACCTAATAAAACTAATAAACCTAATAAAACTAATAAACCTAATAAAACTAATAAATATAAAATTAGTAAAAAGAAAACTAAATGAATTTAGATTTAAATGCTCCAATAGATATAGAAACAGTAGATTGTATAAATTTGCAAAATAAATCTGGAAAAAATATATATCAAACTATTTGCATATTAGATAAATTAAGTAAAATTATAAATAATAAAATAAAAAAAGATTTAGATAAAAAATTAGAAGACTTTGAATTATTTAATAAAAATAATTTAGAAGAAGTTATTGAAAATAAAGAACAAATAGAACTTTCTAAATTTTATGAAAAATTACCTAAATCTACTTCTTTATCTATTCAATATTTATTGAATAACAAAATAAAAATAATAATAAGATAATAAATTAAGATATTTTACTTTTGTAATCCTTTATAAATTTATTTAAACCTATATCTGTTAATGGATGTTTATATAATGAATGTAAAATATTTAAAGGAGAAGTAACTGCAAAAATTCCTATTTTAATACATTCCAAAATATGTATTGTATTTCTTATAGATGCAGCTATTATTTTTGTATTGAATTTATATTTATCAAATGCATACTGAATTTCTTTTATTAAGTTCAACCCACTGTAGTGTATATCATCTATTCTACCAATAAATGGAGATACATAAGTAGCACCTGCTTTAGCCGCTAAAATTGCTTGGCTAACTGAAAATATTAAAGTACAATTAGTTTTTATATTTTTTTCTGAAAAATATTTTATAGATTTTATTCCGTCTAAAATCATAGGAATTTTTACAACAATTCTTGGATGAATAGAAGCCAAATACATTCCTTCTTTTATAATTTTGTCATAACTAGTATTAATTACTTCTGCACTGACCCTCCCTCTATCTTTTACTATATTACATATAGATAAATAGTGTTGTAAAATATCTTTTTTATTGTAAATGTTTTCTTTTGCAATTAAAGATGGATTAGTTGTAACTCCATCTAGGATCCCAATTGATTTTGCTTCATTTATTTCTTTTAAATTAGCTGTATCTATAAAAAATTTCATTTTTAATCATATTACCATTATTATAACGCAATTTATACTTTACAAAAGTTTTTTTGTTTTTTTTTAGTAAAAATTTGTAATTTAACATAACAAAAATTTATTTATCAGTAATTATGCATTTTGATGTTATTATTTTAGGTAGTGGGCCAGGTGGGTATGTAGCTTCTATAAGATCTTCTCAACTTGGAATGAAGACAGCTATAGTAGAAAAATCTGAAATTGGTGGAAATTATTTAAATAATGGATGTATTTCTATAAAATCTATTTTGAAAAGTGCAAAAACTTTTAATATGTTTAAAAAATATGGAGAATTTTTTGGAATTAATAATAACATGTTAAAAATAAATTTTTCTAACATTATTGAAAAGAGTAAAAAAACAACAAAAGATATAAAACATAATATTTCCTATTTAATGAAAAAAAATAATGTTCATGTTTTTCATGGAAATGCAAGATTAAAGAAAGGAAAAAAAGTTGAAATTTTAAAAAATGGAAAAAAATTAGAAGAATATTCAGCAAAAAATATAATTATTGCTACTGGTAGATTACCTAAAAAAATAAAAGAAAATTATTATGATAATGAAAAAATAATAACATACAAAGAAGTTATTAACCTATCAAAGGTACCTAAAAAAATTATAATTGTTGGAGGAGGATCAATTGGAATAGAATTAGCTTTCTTTTACAATTGTATGGGAACTAAAGTTTTTCTTATAGAAGAAAGCAAAAATATTTTTTCAAATGGAGATAATGATATATCTGATTATTTAAAATATTCATTTGAAAAAATGGGTATAAGTATATTTCTATTTTCTTTGATAAAGAATATATATAAGAAAAATAATAAATTAACTGTTGATATTATAACATCTTGTAATAAGAATAAAAAAATTAGATTAGAAGTTGATCTTATACTTTTTTCAACTATAGGAATTCCAGATACAGATACACTTGGATTGGAAAAAATTGGAATTCAAACTGAAAAAAAGTTTATTATTGTAGATGATAATTATAAAACTAATGTAGATGGATATTATGCTATTGGAGATGTTATAAATACACCTTTTTTTTCACATGTAGCTTATCATGAAGCAATAAATTGTGTTGAGAATATAAAAGGATTAAATCCTCAAAAAATAGATTATAACAATGTCCCAATTTGTGTTTATTCTTCACCGGAAATAGCTACTGTAGGATATACAGAAAAAGAATCTAAAGAAAGAGGTTATAAAATAAAAATATTTAAATTTCCATTTAAATCTATGGGATGTATTAATAAAGGGAACAATGGTTTTATTAAAGTTATTTTTGATGAAAAATATGATGAATGGTTGGGTTGTCATATGATTGGAGACAATGTAATTGATTTAATTTCAGAAGTTGTTATTGCTAGAAAATTAGAAACTACTAGTTATGAAATATTAAATACTATTCATCCATATCCATCATTAAGTTCATCTATTTTTGAATCTATATCTTCAGCTTATGGAAAAGCTATTCATCTTTAAATATAAAAAAGTAAAAGATTAATTATTTTTTATAATTTTTATACTATATACACCTTTTTTTTTACTCAATTCTATTATATTATTTTATTTACATTAAATTTTGTATTTTTTTTCCTATACAAGATTTATAACTTTTATTTTTTTATGATAAATATTGTGTTATTTGGGCCACCTGGATGTGGGAAAGGAACTCAGGCTAAGATTATAGAAAATAATTTCAGATTTATTCATTTATCTACTGGAATTATATTTAGAGATCATATTAAAAGAAAAACTAGTTTAGGTAAAAATGTAAGTTTTTATGTTAATCAAGGTAAATTAGTTCCTGATATTATAACTAATAATATTATAAGTTTAGAAATAAAGAAAAATTTAAATGCAAGTGGTTTTATTTATGATGGATATCCTAGAACAAAGGAGCAAATAATTTTTCTAAAAACAATACTAAATAAGCTCTCAATGGGAAAAATAAATATAATTTTTTATTTTGTTATTAATAAAGACATAATAATTAACAGATTATTAAAAAGAAAAATAACTGAAAATAGGAAAGATGATATAAACATTAAAATAATTGAAAATAGAATAAAAGAGTATGATAAAGAAATTTCTTTAATATGGAAAAATTTAGAACTAGGTAAAAAAATTATTATGTTAGATGCTAATTTTTCTATAGAAAAATTATCTTTTTTTATAAAAAAAGAAATTTATACATTATTGAATACTAAATATTATTAAAAACAATACTTTCTTTTATGAAAGAATATTTCGTGGATTTTATAAAAATTTTTTGTAAAAGTGGAAATGGAGGCTCTGGTTGTATTCATTTTTGCAATAATAATTATGCGAAAAGAAAAATTGCTGATGGAGGATCAGGAGGAAAAGGAGGTGATATAATTATACAAGGGAATCCTAACATTAATACATTTTTACATTTGAAATATAATAGACATTGTATTGCAATGGATGGAACTTCAGGAAAGAGAAATAAAATAACTGGAAAAAGTGGAAAAGATTTTTTAATAGAAGTTCCTATAGGAACTATAGTAAGTGATAGCAAAAACAGTATTTTAACAGAAATAACTGATAATTATATAAAAAAAGTTTTGTTTATAGGAGGAAAAGGCGGTAAAGGAAATGCTTTTTTTAAAGAAAAAAATAAAAGATTGTATTATTATAATAATGAAAAAAATGGAGAAATTACACAAGGTTATTGGATATTTTTAGAATTAAAAATATTAGCAGATGTAGGTATAGTAGGATTTCCTAATTCAGGAAAATCAACTTTACTTTCTACAATAACTAATGCTAAACCAATAATAGGTAATTATTCTTTTAGTAACAAAAAACCATATATTGGTGTAGTTAATATAGGATTTGATTCTTTTTTAGTCTCAGATATTCCTGGAATTATACGTAATTCTTCAAAGGGAAAAGGTCTAGGATATAGATTTTTAAGACATGTAGAAAGAAACAAAATTATATTAATTTTAATATCTTCAGAATTTAAAAATAAAAAAAAAAGATATTTTCATTTATTAAATGAATTAGGTAAATTTAATATAAAATTATTAAGAAAAAAACAATTGTTAGCAATTTCAAAATCTGATTTGATTAATGATAAAATAAAAAAAAAGGTTAAAAAAGATTTTTTTCATTTAGGTAAAAATATTGTTTTTTTTTCTTCTTTTAATAAAAGTGGTTTATTAGAATTGAAACAAAGACTTTGGAAATTACTTCAAGAATGAAATAATTTTTGTTCTACTATATTTTTATCTATATTTAATATTGTATTTGTGTTTTCTATATCAAATAGATAATCTAAAAAAATTTTTTCACAAAATATACGTAGCCCTCTTGCTCCAAGACCAAGATAAAATGATTCATTAACAATAATATCTAAAGCATCATCTGTTATATTTAATGAAATTTTATCCAAATAAAATAATCTTTTATATTGTTTTATTAAAGAGTTTTTTGGTTCTACTAAAATTCTTTTTAGAAGGATTTTATCTAATGGATTTAGATAATTTACAATAGGAAACCTTCCTATTAGTTCTGGAATTAATCCAAATTTTTTTAAATCTTCGTATTGTATTTCTTCTTTTAAATTATCTCTATATTGTTTTTTTTTATAAAAATATCCTATAGTAGAAGAATGTTTTCTTTCAGAAATTATTTTATTTATTCCATCAAACGTTCCACCTGCTATAAATAATATATTTTCTGTATTTATTGGAATCATTTTTTGTTCTGGATGTTTTCTACCTCCTTGAGGAGGTACATGAACAATAGAACCTTCTAATATTTTTAGTAATGCTTGTTGGACTCCTTCTCCAGAAACATCTCTAGTAATAGATGGGTTTGCACTTTTTCTAGATATTTTATCAATTTCGTCTATAAAAATAATTCCTTTTTCTGCAAAATTTATATGATAATCTGCAGATTGTAATAATCTTGTTAAAATAGATTCTACATCTTCTCCTACATATCCTGCTTCTGTTAAAGAAGTAGAATCAGATATAGAAAATGGAACATTCATTAATTTAGCTATACTTTTTGCTAATAAAGTTTTTCCGGTTCCAGTATCTCCAATTAATAGTATATTTGATTTGTCTATTTGTATATTTTCTTTTTCTTTTTCTTTTTTTTGATTTGTAAATAAATTATTATTATTGTTATAAATTCTTTTGTAATGATTATAAACGGCTACTGATAAAATTTTTTTAGTAATTTCATGACCTATTATATACTTATCTAAAAAACTTTTAATTTCTTTAGGTTTTTTTACTTTAATTTTGTTTTTGTAATCTTTTATTTTTAAATTTTTTGTATTATTACATGTCTCGTATAATTCATTATTATTTTTATTACTGTTAATAATTGAGTATGTTTTTTTTACGCAATAATCACATATATAACTGTTAATACCTGATATTAAAAGATTTATATTATTTTTATTTTTTCCACAAAAATTACATTTAAGTAAATCTTTCATAAAGATTATTTTAATATCATATTATTATTATAGTAATAGTAAAAAAGGAGCAAGCTCTCCTACAACACATCGCTACAACCTATTTTATCCTTGCTATGTTCCCATCCTAGGGAATTAAACAGGGAGCAGATTGTGTAGTACTTGCTCCAAATTTAGTAAATATAAAAAAAAATTATAAATTTTTATTTTTTTTATAATAATTAATAATTATAAATTATACTTTATACTGTAATTATTTAATGAATAAAAAATACATATTTATTACTGGTGGAGTCACATCTTCTTTAGGAAAAGGTATAGTATCAGCGTCATTAGGAATGTTATTGAAATATAGTGGATATAGAGTAACTATATTAAAAATGGATCCTTATTTAAATATAGATCCTGGCACAATGAATCCATATGAACATGGAGAGTGTTTTGTTACCACAGATGGAGCCGAAACAGATTTAGATTTAGGTCATTACGAGCGTTTTTTAAATCAGAATACAACTAAAAAAAATAGTATTACATCTGGATTGATTTATAAAACAGTAATAGATAATGAAAGAAAAGGCAATTATTTAGGAAAAACTGTACAAGTAATTCCACATATAACTAATGAAATTAAAAGAAGGATAAAAATTTTTGAAAAATCTAATAATTATGATATAATTATTACAGAAATAGGAGGAACAGTAGGTGATATAGAAATATTACCATATGTTGAATCAGTTCGTCAATTAAAATGGGAATTAGGAAAATTTAATGTAATAATTATTCATTTAACATTGCTACCATATATATCTTCTACTGGAGAGATAAAAACTAAACCTACACAACATTCTGTACGTAAGTTAATGGAAAATGGGATACAAGCTGATATTATTATATGTAGAACAAAAAAACATATTTCTAAAGAAATAAAAAAAAAATTGGCATTATTTTGTAATGTAAATTTAAATAATGTAATAGAAGCAATTGATACTGAAATTATATACGAAATCCCATGTTTACTTAATTTACAAAAATTTGATAAAATAGTTTTAGATCATTTAAATTTAAAAACATTTAATAGACCAAATTTTTCAAAATGGAATATTTTCATAAATAAATATAGAAATCCTAAATATAAAGTTAAGATAGCTTTAGTAGGAAAATATATAAAATTGCATGATGCTTATAAATCCATAGAAGAATCTTTAATACATGCTGGTACAAAAAATGAAATTTATGTTAAAATAAAGTGGATATGTTCTGAAACAATAAATAATGAAAATGTAAAAAAATTTTTTAGTGGGATATCAGGTATTTTAATAGCTCCTGGATTTGGAAATAGAGGAATAGAAGGAAAAATTTTAGCTGCAAAATATGCTAGAGAAAACATGATTCCTTTTCTTGGAATATGTTTAGGAATGCAAATTGCAGTTATAGAATTTGCCAGAAATGTATTAGGTTTAAAAAATGCAAACAGTTATGAAATTAATCCATTAACATCTCATCCAGTAATAAATATTATGGAACAACAAAAAAAAGTTATTTATAAAGGAGGAACTATGCGTTTAGGTGATTGGAAGTGTTCTTTTATTGAAGGATCAAAATTATTTTATATTTATAATAGAAAAAAAGAAGTATATGAAAGACATAGACATAGATATGAATTTAACAATGATTATTTAAAATTTTTTTCTAATGCAGGAATGAATGCTACTGGAATTAATCCAGATACAGGATTAGTAGAAGCATTTGAATTAAAAGACCATATATTTTTTTTATGTGTACAATATCATCCTGAATATAAAAGTACAGTTATAAATCCTCATCCATTATTTATTAATTTTGTTAAAATTTCTAAAAATTACAAATCTTTTAGTCCAAATAATTTCTATCAAATATGAAAAAGATGGAAAAAAATTTAGATTATAATTATATAATAGGATTATTTCTTATACTATTAGTTTTTTCAATTTTTACATACAACCTAAATTTAAATACAGGTGTAAATAAAAATTTAAAAAAAATTATTTCAAACAAAAAAAGTATTATTACCTTACGAAAAGATAATGAAGGTAAAGTAGAAGATTTTGTAACATTAGAAAATAATGTTTTAAGAATAAAAATATCTAACATAGGAGGAATTATAAGTGAAGTTTATTTAAAAAAGTATAAAACTTACGACTTAAATTCTTTTTCTCATAAAAATAAAAAAAATCTTTATTTAGTAAATAATTCTAGTTTTTTATATAATATAACTTTTACAAAAAAGAAAAAATTAAATACAAGTAATTTATATTTTATTCCTGTTTTTTTTAAAAAAAAAAATGAAAAAAATTGTTATGTTACTATGAAAGCAAAAAATCCTTTTGGAAAAGGATTTTTATATTATAACTATAAAATTGAGGGGGAGAATAAGTATGATATAAAATTTAATGTAAAAACAAAAGATATTAATTTATATAATGAATTTTTTACAATAGATTTTGAACAAAATCTTTTTCCATTGGAAAAAGATAGAAATTGGGAAAATTCTTATACACAGGTTTTTTATTCTTATACAAAACCTAATTATACAAATTCATCTATAAAGTATTTATCTGAAAGAAATTCAGAAAAAAAATACATCAATAATGTAAATTGGATATCTTGTAAACAACAATTCTTTTCAACTATTATTATTCCGGATAAAATATTGAAAAATGTTTATATTTTTTCGGAAAATTATTCTTCAGGAGATTTTTTAAAAAAAATTTATATTCATTCTTATATGAAAAACAAAGGATTAGATATAAATTTTTCATTTAGTTTGTATTTTGGTCCTATAGATTTTAAATTATTAAAACAATATAAAAATGGATTTGAAAATATTATTCCATTTGGATGGGGTTTTTTGAATTATATTAATAAATATTTTTTTCTAACAATTTTTAAATTTTTGGAAAAAACAAATTTGAATTATGGAATTATTGTAATTCTAATGACAATAGTAGTAAAATTAATTTTATCTCCTATAATTTATAAACAATATAAACTAAGTGCAGTAATGAGAATAATTCGTCCATATATAGAAGAGTTAAATAATAAATATAAAAATGAAGAAGTTATGGTAAAACAAAGGAAAATAATGGAATTATATAAAAAGGTAGGAATACATCCAATGTCAGGATGTATATCAGCATTATTGCAAATTCCTATTTTTTATTCATTATTTAAATTTTTTCCAACTCT
Organism: Blattabacterium cuenoti; assembly: GCF_014251275.1. GTDB lineage: Bacteria > Bacteroidota > Bacteroidia > Flavobacteriales > Blattabacteriaceae > Blattabacterium > Blattabacterium cuenoti_AG. The sequence goes on along the minus strand of NZ_CP059183.1, from coordinate 400,134 downwards.
TATTAATTTAAGGGGAAAACATTTTTTGTGGGTAGATGATTTAACTTCTTATGATTCTATTTTAAAATTACCTTTTTTCATTCCATTTTATGGGGATCACGTTAGTTTACTTACTTTATTATATGCACTTGCCTTGTTTTTATATACTAAATTTAGTAATAACGAAAATGAATTATCATCTAAAAATGAGGATTTTATGCCAAAAATGAATTTTTTATTGTATATTATGCCGTTTATAATGTTATTATTTATAAATAGTTATGCTTCTGCATTATCTTTATATTATTTTGTTTCAAATATTATTAACATAATATTTCTATTTTTAATTAAAAAATTTTTCTTAAATGAAGAAAAAATTTTAGAAAAAATACAAAAATGTAATATTTAATTTAAAATATAAATATTATGTCTTTTTGATGAAAAAAATATAATTTATTTTTTATTTCTAGTATTAATAAACCTTGTTTATTTACAGACCTTATAATACCATATATTATATTTTTTATTTTACAAATATAAAACAAAGACTTTTTATTTTTTAAGTATAAATTTTTTATATAATATTTTCTTATTAATTTTTCTCCATATTTTATAAAATATAAATATTCCGTTTGTATAGAAAAAATAATATCAAAAAATATATTTTTTATTTTAAAGTTATTTTTAAAAATTTTTTTCAAAGAAGTAGCATTAAGCTTATCATCGAATTCTATTTGATTAATATTTAAACCTATTCCAATAATAGAAGTATTTATTGTATTAAAAAAAACGTAATTTTCTATCAAAATACCTCCTATTTTTTTATTTTCTATGAAAATATCATTAGGCCATTTTATCCAAAAAAACTTTTTGTTAGAGATTTTTTTTAAAACTTTGTGTATTGCATTACTAATAATAACATTTATTATATATTTTCTTTTTATATAAAAATTTTTATTAGTATGAAATATAATTATGCTACAAATTAAGTTCTTATTATTTGTTGAATACCAGAAATTACCTCTTGTTCCTAATCCATTAGTTTGATATCCAGATGAAATAATTATCCAATTTTTGTTTTTATTATGATGAAAATAATTTAAACAATATTTTTTTGCATATTCATTTGTAGAATTTATTTTTTCAACATATATTAAATTCACAGGAAAAATAAATTTTTTCAAAAACATTTTATATTGATAAATTCAATTTCTTTAAGGTGAATATCTTATTTTTGCTTAATTTAATATTGTAAAATTATAATATAACTATTATTTTGTTATTAAAGAAAATTATAGAAGGAATTGAATCAGTTAATGGTACAAAAATTTCCATCTTAAATTTAGAAAGTAAAAAAAATTTTTTATGTGATTATTTTGTAATTTGCAATGGTAATTCTAATAATCAAGTATTTGCAATATATCAATCTATAAAAAAACATGTAATAAAAAATTTTAATAAAAAACCTTTTCATATAGAAGGACTAAAAAATAAAGAATGGATATTAGTAGATTATATATCTATTATTGTTCATGTTTTTCAAGAAGAAAAAAGATTGTATTATGATATAGATAGAATTTGGAAATAAAATAATTTTATTTATAAAATTATAATTTAATGAAGAAACTTACTACTACTATATGTATATGATATGAAAAAAAAAGTAAAAAAAAAGAACAATTTTTTTTGGATTTATGCAGTTATATTTGTAATATTTATTGGAATCTTTTTTTTTAAATCTACATTTTCCAACTATAGAAAAATAGATCAGGATACTTTTTTTAATCTTTTATCAAAAAGGTTAATAAAAAAAATTATTGTTCAACATAGAGAGATAGTACATGTTTATTTAAATAAAGAATTATTTCCAAAAAATATAATAAAAAGTAATCATAATTTTTTAGATGATAATAAATTCCGTGTTAATCCATTAAAATACGAATTTGAAATAGGAGATTTACAATTCTTTCAAAAAAAATTTGAAAAATATAAAGAAAAATATAATTTAAATACTCTTATTGAATTTAAAAATCAACAAGAATATACAATAACAAAATTTTTCTTTGATTACGGAATTTTTTTTATATTATTAATTATTTTTTGGATATTTCTTTTCAGAAGAATTGGGACACACGCTAGTGGAGCAGGTGGTCAAATATTTAATATTGGAAAATCAAAAGCTAGACTATTTGATGAAAATGATAATATAAAAATTACTTTTAAAGATGTAGCTGGATTAGAAGGGGCTAAAGAAGAGGTTCAAGAAATAGTTGAATTTTTAAGAGATCCTAATAAATATACTAAACTTGGAGGAAAAATTCCAAAAGGAGCATTATTAATAGGACCTCCTGGGACCGGAAAAACTTTACTTGCAAAAGCAGTAGCTGGAGAGGCAAAAGTTCCTTTTTTTTCTTTATCAGGATCAGATTTTGTAGAAATGTTTGTAGGAGTTGGAGCTTCTAGAGTTAGAGATTTGTTTGAAAAAGCAAAAGAAAAATCACCATGTATAATATTTATTGATGAAATTGATGCAATAGGAAGAGCAAGGGGAAAAAGTAGTATTGCTGGATCAAATGATGAGAGGGAAAATACACTTAATCAACTATTAACAGAAATGGATGGATTTGGAACAAATACAAATGTCATTGTTTTAGCTGCAACAAACAGATCAGATATTTTAGACAAAGCTTTACTTAGACCAGGTCGTTTTGATAGAACTATATCAGTTGATTCTCCAGAATTGAATGAAAGAAAAGAAATATTCCGTGTCCATTTAAAAAATTTAGTTTTGTCTAATAAAGTAGACATTGATTTTTTAGCTAGACAAACTCCTGGTTTTAGTGGAGCTGATATAGCAAATGTTTGTAATGAATCTGCTCTTATTGCAGCAAGGAAAAATAGAGAAAAAATAGTAAGCAAAGATTTTCTAGATGCAATAGATCGTATTGTAGGAGGATTAGAGAAAAAAAATAAAATTATAAAACCAAATGAAAAAAAAAGAATTGCATATCATGAAGCTGGACATGCTACTATAAGTTGGTTATTAGAACATGCATCTCCTTTAGTAAAAGTTACAATAGTTCCAAGAGGAAAATCTTTAGGATCTGCATGGTATTTACCGGAAGAAAGACAATTAACTACTCCAGAACAAATGAAAGATGAAATATGTGCATTATTAGCAGGTAGATCAGCAGAAGAAATTATTTTTAGATCAGTTTCAACAGGTGCATTAAATGATTTAGAAAAAGTAACAAAACAAGCTCAATCTATGGTAGCAATTTTTGGGTTAAATGAAAGAATAGGTAATATATCTTATTATGATTCTACAGGACAAAATGAATTTACATTTTCTAAACCTTATAGTGAAAAAACTGCTCAAATTATAGACGAAGAAATATCAAAAATTATTTCTGAACAATATCAAAGAGCAAAAGTCATATTAAAAAATAATGAAAAGAAGTTAGCTATGTTAGCTAATGAATTGTTAGAGAAAGAAGTAATTTTTAGAGATGATTTAAAAAAAATTTTTGGAGAAAGACCATATCCAGACGAAATAGGAGATATGTTAAGAAAAACTGTATAATTTTTTGTATGTGTATGAAAAAAAAAAAAGATTAAATTTTTTTATAAGATTTTGTACTGGAATAATTTATATTTTATTTATTCTATTTTCAATAGAAAAAGGCGGTAAAATATTTACATTTGTTATGATAATTTTATCTTACTTTTGTTTATTAGAGTTTTTTATTTTATCGAAATTTTCTCCTTTTTTTATTAAAAAATCATTCATTTTTTTTGTTTTTTTTACATTACTAGATTTTTTTTTTAAAAAGAAGTATTGTAAGTTTATTTAATATTTACTATTTTTATCACTACGTATTTTTTTTAATTATTCATATTAAACTAATTAAACTTTTTCATATAAAAAATAATAAAAATAAAATAAAAATTTCACAAGTTTATAAATTAATTTTTGGTTTAGTATACATAATTTTACCTTTTTATTTAACATGTTATATATATAATATTATTGGAAATGGAAAAAAAATAATTCTAGGTATTTTTTTTCTTACTTGTGTTAATGATACTTTTTCATATTTAATAGGAAATAAATTGGGAAAAAGAAAAATAGTGTTTTTTATATCTCCTAAAAAATCTTTAGAAGGATATTTAGGTGGTTTATTTTTTTGTTTAATATCAGGATTTTTTTTGTTAAAAATTTGGGGGGAAAAATATTGGATAATTTTGTCTATTATAGTTTTTGTTTTTGGATCTTTAGGAGATTTAGTAGAATCAACTATTAAAAGATATTATAATGTAAAGGATTCTGGTGTATTTTTACCAGGACATGGAGGTTTTTTAGATAGATTAGATAGTTTTATTTTTGTTATTCCAATTATATATATTTTAATAAAACTAGATTTTATTTTTTAAAAAATTAACAATAAATAAATGATTCATAAAGAAGGTAAATTTTTTTTGATATATTCATTTTTAATTATATTTTTTTTATTATTTATAATATTTTTTTTGTTTACTAAAACAATTTTTTTATTGTCATGTGTTATTTCTTTTACATTTTATATGTTTATAATTTATTTTTTTAGAAATCCTAAAAGATTTTTTTTTCATAAAAATAAAAAAATTATAATATCTCCTGCAGATGGTAAGATCATAGAAATAAAAAGAATTTTTGAAAATGAATTTTTGAAAGAAAAATGTTTTTGTATATCTATTTTCATATCTATTTTAGATGTCCATGTTAACAGATATCCTATATCTGGAAAAATTATTTATATTAAATATAATTCAGGAAAATATTTTATTGCTTGGTTAAAAAAAACATCATTGCAAAACGAACATACTACACTGGTAATAAAAACAATACAAGGAAAAAAAATCTTGTTAAGACAAATAGCTGGATTTATAGCTAGACGAATTGTTACTTATGCAAAAAAAAATTCAATTGTAAAAAGTGGCGATGAATTAGGTTTTATAAAATTTGGATCTAGAGTTGATATATTTGTTCCTTTAAATTCTAAAATTTTAATAAAGAAAGGAGAAAAAGTAATTGGAGGAATAACTAAAATATCTTTTATTCCATAAAAATTACAATGCATTCTCCTTAATTTTAATAAAAAAGATTTTAATAAATAAAATTAGTAAAGTAAATAGTAAATAAAATAAAAATACTTTTTTTATTTTACTTCTTCATAATCTACATCTTGTATATTTTCATTTCCTTTTTCATTTTTTTCATCTTTTTTTTCTGATTTATTTTTATTGTTTTCTTTTTGTTTTGAATTTGAATAAATTTCTTTAGAAGCATTTGTCCAAGCATCATTTAGTTTTTTTATGCTATTTTCAATATTTATAAAGTCTTTTTTAGCATGGGCATCTTTTAATTCTTTTAAACAGTTTCCAATATTTTTTTTGTTTTTTTCTGATAAATTATTTTTGTATTCTTTTAATTGTTTTTCAGTTTGAAAAATTTTATTATCTGCAGAATTTAATATGTCTATTTCTTTTTTAATTTTTTCGTCTTTTTCAGCATTTTCTTGAGCCTCTTTCTTCATTTTTTCTATTTCATCTTGATTCAGTCCTGAAGATGTTTCTATTTTTATAGATTGTTCTTTACCTGTTCCTTTATCTTTTGCAGATACATTTAAAATTCCATTTGCATCTATATCAAAAGTTACTTCTATTTGTGGAATACCTCTTGGAGCAGGTGAAATGTCAATTAAATCAAATCGACCTATTTCTTTATTGTCATTAAACATTGGTCTTTCTCCTTGACCTACTCTTATAGTTACTGCAGATTGATTGTCAGATGCTGTAGAAAATATTTCTGATTTTTTAGTAGGAATTGTTGTATTTGAATCAATTAGTTTAGTAAATACCCCACCTAATGTTTCAATCCCTAAAGATAAAGGAGTAACATCTAATAATAACACATTTTTTACATCTCCTGTTAATACACCCCCTTGTATTGCAGCTCCTATAGCTACAACTTCATCTGGATTTACTCCTTTAGATGGTTTTTTTTTGAAGAATTTTTCAACTTCTTCTTGTACTTTTGGAATTCTTGTAGATCCCCCAACTAAAATAACTTCATCAATATCTTTTGTATCTAAATTTGCATCTTTTAAAGCCTTATAACAAGGATCAATAGATCTTCTTATTAATTCTTCTGATAGTTGTTCAAATTTTGATTTAGTTAAAGTAATTACTAGATGTTTTGGTCCTGATTCAGTAGCTGTAATATATGGAAGATTTATTTCTGTTTGATTTGAAGATGATAATTCTATTTTTGCTTTTTCAGAAGCTTCTTTTAATCTTTGTAATGCCATTGGATCTTTTCTAAGATCTAAACTTTCTTGTTTATTGAAAGTATTAGCTAAATAGTCAATTATTATTTGATCAAAATTATCTCCTCCTAAGTGTGTATCTCCATTTGTTGATAATACTTCAAAAACACCATCTCCTAATTCTAAAATAGAAACATCAAATGTTCCTCCACCTAAATCATATACAACTATTTTTTTATTTTGATTATTTTTATCTAATCCATATGCTAGTGCAGCAGAAGTAGGTTCATTTATTATTCTTTCTACTTTTAATCCAGCTATTTCTCCTGCTTCTTTTGTAGCCTGTCTTTGTGCATCATTAAAATAAGCTGGAACTGTAATTACAGCTCTAGTTATTTCTTGTCCAAGATAATCTTCTGCTGTTTTTTTCATTTTTTGTAATATCATAGCTGATATTTCTTGAGGAGAATATAGCCTATTACCTATACTAACACGTGGGGTATTATTTCCACCCTTAATTATTTTATAAGGAGTATTTTTTAATTCTTCAGATACTTCTGAATACATTCTTCCCATAAATCTTTTTATAGAAAAAATAGTATTTTGTGGATTTGTTACTGATTGTCTTTTTGCAGGATCTCCTATTTTTCTTTCTCCTCCATCTACAAAAGCTACTATAGATGGGGTAGTCCTTTTACCTTCTGAATTTTGAATTACAACTGGATCATTTATTTCCATTACTGCAACACAAGAATTCGTAGTCCCTAAATCTATACCTATAATTTTACTCATTTCTATATAGTTATTAATTATTAATTATTTAATATAATATAAATTAAAATTCATCAATGATTATGCCATAGTTATTAATAGTTGTAGTTTAAACTTAACAAATTTGTATAAATGACAATAAAATGTTTTTATATAATATAAAAAAAAAATTATGACAAAAAGTCATTATTATAAATATTTTTTTAAAAATTACTTATATTGAAAAAGTAAAAATATAATTATGGATTTTTTAAGTTTTAAAACATGTTCGTTAAAAGAAAAAAATATAAAATCAGAATGGATATTACTAGATGCAAGTAATCAAATACTTGGAAGATTTTCTTCAAGAATAGCTTCAATTATTATAGGAAAACATAGGCCATTTTTTAGCTATAATATGATATGTGGAGATCATGTAATAGTAATTAACTCTGATTACATTAAAGTAACTGGAAAAAAGTTAAATAATAAAAAATATATTAGACATACAGGATTTCCTGGTGGGCAAAAAATGATCTTTTTTAAAGATTTGTTATATAAAGATTCTAGAAAAATAGTATATAAATCCGTAAAAGGAATGTTACCAAAAAATCGTTTAGGCCGTTTTATGCTGAAAAAAAGATTGCATATATATTCAAATTCATATCATAAACATGAGGCACAAAAACCAATTTTATTAAAAAATTTTAATTTTTTAAAATGAAAAAAATACATACTATAGGAAGAAGAAAAAGATCTTTAGCGAGAATTTATTTAGAATCTGGAAATGGAGTAATAACTGTAAATTTAAAAAAATTAGATAAGTATTTTCCTAAATATGTACATAATAAGATTTTTTATCCAATGAAATTATTGAACATTTTAGATAAATTTAACATAAATATTAGTGTTTTTGGAGGAGGATTTAATGGTCAAGCAGAAGCTATTTCTCTTGCTATATCTAGAGCTATTTGTAAAATAAATCCAAAAAATAAAAAAAAATTGAAAAATGAAGGTTTATTAACACGTGATCCTAGAGAAGTAGAAAGAAAAAAGTTTGGACAGAAAAAAGCAAGAAAAAAATATCAATTCTCAAAACGTTAATAAATTTTTTTTTAAAAAATATGGAAATTAATATTAAAGATTTATTAAAAGCAGGTGTCCATTTTGGTCATATTACACGAAAATGGAATCCAAATATGCGACCTTTTATTTTTATGAAAAAAAAAGGAGTACATATTATTGATTTATGTAAAACTATTTTAAAACTTAAAGAAGCATGTTTTGAAATAAAAAAAATAGCTATTTTTGGAAAAAAAATATTATTAGTTGGAACAAAAGAGCAAGCTAGGGAAAAGATTTCTTTTTATGCAAAAAGTATAAATATGCCATGTGTAACAGAAAGATGGTTAGGGGGGTTCCTTACTAATTTTACTACAATTCGTAAATCTGTTAAAAAAATGAATGGAATAGAAAGAATGAAAAAAAACGGAACTTTTGATACATTATCAAAAAAGGAAAAAATACTAATTAATAGATCATATAATAAATTATATAAAAATTTAGGTAGTATTTCTAATATGAATCATATTCCTGGTGCTATTTTTTTAGTGGATCCAAATAAAGAAAAAATAGCTTTAGAAGAAGCAAAAAAATTAAAGATACCTACTTTTGCAATGGTAGATACAAATACTAATCCTAATGATATTAAATATCCTATTCCTTCAAATGATGATTCTTCTAAATCTATAGATATTATATTGAAGTTTTTCATAAGTTATATAAAAGAAGGAATTGATATTAATAGAAACATACGATATGAAAAAAAAATTAGATAAAATATCAATTACTAAAGTTAACGAATTAAGAAAGAAAACTGGGATAGGAGTTTTATATTGTAAGAATGCATTAATTTATTCTAATGGAAATATAGATAAAGCAATAGATTTTTTAAGAAAAAAATGTAAGGATTTATCGTTAATTAGATCAAAATCAATTATAAAAGAAGGAGCAGTTCTTTCAAATGTTAATTCAGATTATTCTTTTGGAACTATTTTAGGAATTAGTTGTGAAACAGATTTTCTTTCTAAAAATTGTAAATTTTTAAATTTATTATCTATTATTTCTAAAAAATCATTGTTTTGTAATAGTAAAAATAAAAAAGATTTTTTAAATGTTTCTTGTAAAGAATATAATTATAAAAATGTAGAAGAAATGATTTTACATTATATAGGTATTTCTGGAGAATCTATAAAATTGAGTGTTTATGAGATAGCAAAATATCCATTTGTAATGAATTATACTCATTATAATAGAATAGCAGTTTTAGTTGGATTTTCATCAAAATTAGAAAAAGATGTTGCTAAAAATATAGCAATGCATATTACAGCTATGGATCCTATTTCAATAAAAAAAGAAGGAATACCAAATAATGTTTTAGAAAAAGAAATTGATATTATTAGAAATCAAATAAAAAATGAATATTCTTCAAAATCAAAAGAAAAAAATCAAAATATAATAGAAAAAATATTACAAGGAAAAATAAAAAAATTTATATTAAATAATGTTCTTTTGAGTCAAAAATTTATTAAAAATAATAAAATTTCTGTTGAAGAATATTTAAAAAATTCTTCAATAAATTCGGAAATTGTTTTTTTTAAAAGAATAAAAGTTTAATATGTTTAATGAAAAAACTTATTTTAATAATTTTAGATGGATGGGGAATCCCCCCAAAAAATTTTGAATTATTTTCTTCATCAGCTATTGAACAAGCTAAAACCCCGTTTATAGATTATTGTTATAATAATTATCCATATAGTAAATTGATAGCTTCTGGTGAACATGTTGGGTTACCAAAAGGACAAATGGGTAATTCTGAAGTAGGTCATATAAATTTAGGATCTGGTAGAAAAATAGTACAAAGTTTAAAAAGAATAAACTTATCTATTAAAAATGGAACTTTTAAAAAAAAGATAGATTTTTTATTAAAAAATACTGAAGAAAAAAAAATTCACTTTATTGGATTATTATCTAATGGTGGGATCCATTCACATATTAATCATCTTTTTCATATTATTAAAATACTTTATGAGAAAAGAATAAATAAAAAAATATATATTCATGCATTTACAGATGGAAGAGATACATCTGCAAAAGAAAGTATGATTCATATTAGTAACTTAATGGAAGTTTTGAAAAAATATGGAGGCCAACTTTCTACTGTAATTGGAAGATATTATGCTATGGATAGAGATTTTAAATGGGAAAGAACTAAAATAGCATATGATGCGATGGTAAATTGTAAAGGATTTTTTACTAAAAATATTTTTTCTTCTATAGAAGATTCTTATAAAAGAGGGATAACGGATGAATTTTTGCAACCATTTATAATAGTTGACGAAAATAGCCATCCAATTGCTAGAATAAAAAATGGAGATATTGTATTTTGTTTTAATTTTAGATCTGATCGTTCAAGACAAATTACAGAACTTTTTATTGGAAGTAATAACCCTTGTATATGTGAAAAAAAAGTTAATATAACAAATTATATTACCATGACTTGTTATAACAATAAGTATAATAATGTTTTATCTATGTTTAAAGAACAAATATTATCAGATACTATAGGTGAAGTGTTAGAAAAAGAAGGAAGAAAACAAATACGAATTTCTGAAACTGAAAAATATCCTCATGTAACTTATTTTTTTTCTGGAGGAAGAGAAATTCCATTTGAAAATGAAATTCGTATTATGTGTCCTTCTCCTAAAGTATCTACTTATGATTTAAAACCTGAGATGAGTTCTATTAAAATAGTAAATAGTATTATTCCAAAATTAAGAAAACAATATTATGATTTTATTTGTTTGAATTTTGCTAATCCAGATATGGTAGGGCATACTGGAAAAATGTTAGAAACAATAAAGGCATGTGAATTTGTTGATAAATGTACAAGATTATGTGTAGAAGAAGCAATAAAAAATTTTTACATGGTTGTTATTGTTGGAGATCATGGAAATGCAGAATGTATGCTTGATATAAATGGAGAACCAAATACAAAGCATACTACTTCTCCAGTCCCTTTTATTTTTATAGAAAATAAAATAAAAAAAGAAAATATTATTTTAAGAGAAGGAGCAATTTTATCAGATGTTGCTCCAACTATTTTAAAATTAATGAATTTACCTATACCAGAGGCAATGACAGGAAATACAATAATTAAATCTTATAAAAGATAATGATATTTTTAAAAACTATAGAGGAAATAATTTTAATGAAAAAAAGTTCTGTTTTAGCTTCAAAAACTTTGGGTTTATTAACAAAAGAAATAAAACCAGGAGTAAATACTATTTATCTGGATAATATTGCAGAAATTTTTATACGTGATAATGGAGGAATACCAGCATTTTTAGGATTATATGATTTTCCAAATACTTTATGTGTTTCACCAAACTATCAAGTAGTTCATGGGATCCCAAATAAAAAACCTTTGTACGAAGGTGATATAATATCAATAGATTGTGGAGTATACATGAATGGATACTATGGTGAACATGCTTATACTTTTGAAGTAGGTAATGTATCAAGTAAAATAAAAAAATTTCTTGAATTATCTAAAAAATCTCTTTATGCTGGTATAAAAAAATGTAAAATTGGAAATAGAATTGGAGATATAGGACATTCTATAGAAAATATTATTAAAAAAAATGGATATTTTATAGTAAAAGATCTTGTAGGACATGGAATAGGAAAAAATATGCATGAAGATCCAAAAGTACCAAATTTTGGAAAAAAAGGAAAAGGAATAAAATTAAAAGAAGGGCTAGTTCTTTCTATAGAACCTATGATAAACATTGGGACATCTGATATTTTATTTCATAAAGATGGATGGACTATAACCACTTTAGATAAAAATCCATCTGCACATTATGAACACAATGTTGCTATTGTAGATGGTAATCCATGTTTATTATCTACTTTTAGTTACATTTATAAAGAATTAAATATTGAATCATTAGAAGAATCTTATTATCAAAACAAAAAGATAGATTTTGATAATTTATGAAAATGGTATATTTTTCGATATTTTATAAATGTTATTTTTATGCCTACAATACAACAATTAATTAGAAAAGGTAGAAAAACTCCAAATAAAAAACGTAAATCTATTGCATTAGACTTTTGTCCACAAAAAAAAGGAGTTTGTACTAGAGTATATACTACTACTCCTAAAAAACCTAATTCTGCTATGAGAAAAGTAGCTAGAGTACGCTTTACAAACGGAAAAGAAGTAATTAGTTATATAACTGGAGAAGGACATAATCTTCAAGAACATTCCATTGTTTTAGTGAAAGGAGGAAGAGTAAAAGATTTACCAGGAGTAAAATATAAAATAGTTAGAGGAGCAAGAGATGCCGCCGGAGTAAATGGTAGGAAAAAAAGTAGAAGCAAATATGGAGCTAAAATGGATAAAAAAAATAAAATAGTAAATGAGAAAAATTAAGAAGAAAAAAAAATTGTATTCTCCTGATCCTAAGTTTCATGATGTTCTTGTTACTCGTTTTGTAAATCATTTAATGAAAAATGGTAAAAAAAATACTGCATATAGAATATTTTATAATGCTATGGAAAAAATAGATTTAATTAAACAAAAAGAAGAAAAATCATCATTAGAAATATGGAAAGAGGGATTAAAAAATTCTATGCCTAATGTAGAAGTTAGAAGTAGAAGAATGGGTGGAACAAATATACAAATTCCTGTTTTGATTTCCTCTAATAATAAAATGACAAGAGCAATAAAACTTTTAATTAAATGTGCCGTTATGAGGAAAGAAAAATCTATGGCTAATAAATTAGCATATGAAATTTTTGATGCATTTAAAGAAAGAGGAGAAACTATAAAAAGAAAAGAAAATCTTCATAAAATGGCTGAAGCAAATAAAGCATTTTCTCATTTTAGATTTTAGTTTTATTAATATGAAAAAAAATCTAATATATACAAGAAACATAGGTATTGCAGCACATATAGATGCGGGAAAAACAACTACTACAGAAAGAATATTATTCTATACTGGAATTAATCACAAAATTGGAGAAGTTCATGATGGCACTGCAACTATGGATTGGATGTTACAAGAACAAGAGCGAGGTATTACTATAACTTCTGCTGCTACTTGTTGTGAATGGAATTATGAAAACAATAAATATCAAATAAATATTATTGATACTCCAGGACATGTAGATTTTACTGTAGAAGTTGAAAGATCTATGAGAGTTTTAGATGGAATGGTTGTTTTATTTAGTGCAGTTGATGGAGTAGAACCACAATCAGAGACTGTTTGGAGACAAGCTGATAAATATGATATTCCTAGAATAGCATTTGTTAATAAAATGGACAGACAAGGAGCAGATTTTTTTGATGTTTGCTATCAAATAAACAATGTTTTAGGAGCAAAATCAGTACCTTTGCAAATCCCTATTGGATCTGGAGATGATTTTATAGGAATTGTAGATTTAATATCAGATATTGCTATAGTATGGAACGAAAAAGATTATGGTATGACATATAAAAAAATTCCTGTACCAACTGAAATGAAAAATATAGTAAAAAAATATAGAAGTAAGCTTGTAGAGACTTTGTCTGAATATGATGATGTTATAATGGAAAAATATTTATATGATAATTTTTCTTCTATATCTGAAAAAGATATAATAGAATCTTTACAAAAAAATACAATTAACTTAAATATAATTCCTATTTTATGTGGATCTTCATTCAAAAATAAAGGTGTACAAACAATGTTGGATGCAATATGTAGATATTTACCATCTCCATTAGAAGTTAAGGATGTAATAGGTATTAATCCTGTTAATAAAGAAAAAGAATCAAGAAGACCCAGTAAAAATGATCCATTTTCTGCATTGGCCTTTAAAATAGCAAGTGATCCTTTTGTTGGACGTTTAGCTTTTTTTAGAGTTTATTCTGGAAAAATAGAATCTGGATCATATAGTTTTAATGCTAGGTCTGGAAATAAAGAACGTATTTCTAGAATATATCAAATGCATGCAAACAAACAAAATCCAGTAAAACAAGTAAGTGCTGGGGACATTGCAGCTATAGTTGGTTTTAAGGATATTAAAACTGGAGATACCTTGTGTGACGAAAAAAATCCTATATTATTAGAAAATATATCTTTTCCAGATCCTGTTATAGGATTAGCTATAGAACCTAAGTATAAGTCAGACATTGACAAAATGAGCTTAGCTTTATCAAAACTAATGGAAGAAGACCCTACTTTCCAAGTTAGAACGGATAATTATACTGGCCAAACTATTATTTCTGGAATGGGGGAATTACATTTGGAAATTATTGTAGATAGAATGAAAAGGGAATTTAAAGTAGAAGTAAATCAAGGTAAACCACAAGTAGAATATAAAGAAGCTTTAACTGATTTAGTAAAACATAGGGAAATATATAAAAAACAAACTGGTGGAAAAGGGAAATATGCAGATATACTTTTTATATTAGAGCCTGGAGAAATTGGAAAGTCTGGATTAATATTTATTAATAAAATAAAAGGTGGAAATATTCCTAAAGAATATATTCCTTCTATAGAAAAAGGATGTAAAGAAATGATGAAAAGTGGGCCATTATCAGGATATGAAATAGAAAATGCAAAGATAACTATTATAGATGGATCATATCACCCTGTTGATTCTGATCAACTTTCCTTTGAATTAGCAGGAAAACTAGGTTTTAGGGAAGCTGCTAAAAAAGCAAAGCCTGTTTTATTAGAACCAATTATGAAATTAGAAATTGTTGTTCCAGAAGAAAATATGGGTGACGTAATAGGTGATTTAAATAGAAGAAGAGGTTTAATTCAAAATATGAATGAACGAAATAATATTAAGATTATTCAATCATTTGTTCCATTATCTGAAATGTTTGGATATGTTACAGTATTGAGAACTCTATCCTCTGGTAGAGGGACATCTACTATGGAATTTTCTCATTATGATATTGTACCAGAAATGGTAACATATGATATTGTAATGAATGATAAAAAAAATAATAAACAAAAAAGAAAAAAAAATATATAAATATCATGGGTTATAATATAAAAATTAAATTAAAATCTTATGATTATAATTTATTAGATAAATCAGCAGAAAAAATTGTAAAATCTGTTTTACCTACAGGGGTAGTGTTAAATGGACCTATTCCTTTACCAACTAATAAGAAAATATTTACAGTTCTAAGATCACCTCATGTAAATAAAAAATCAAGAGAACAGTATTTACTTCCAACTCATAAAAGACTTTTACAAATACAAAATGCAACATCTAAAACGGTAGATGCATTAATGAAATTAGAATTACCTAGTGGGGTAGAAGCAGAAATAAAAGTTTGATTATAATGATTATATGAATAATACTAAAATTAGTGGAATTATAGGAAAAAATTTCGGAATGACAAGTATCTATTTGGATAATGGTGACAATGTAGCTTGTACTATTGTAAAAGTTAATTATTGTTATGTAGTACAAATAAAAACATTGGAAAATGATGGATATTTTTCTATACAACTAGGTCTTGATGAAAAAAAGATAAAAAAAGTTAGTAGACCATTATTGGGCCATTTTAAAAAATCTGGTATATCTCCAAAAAAAAAATTATTAGAATTTAAAAATAGTAGTTATACAGATTTTAAATTAGGAGATGTTATAGGTGTTAATTTTTTTAATGTAGGTGAGATAGTAGATATATGTGGAATTTCAAAAGGTAAAGGATTTCAAGGAGTCGTAAAAAGACATAATTTCTCTGGAGTTGGAGAAAGAAGTCATGGCCAACATAATCGTTTAAGATCACCTGGATCTATAGGTGCTGGGTCAGATCCATCTCGTGTTTTTAAAGGGAAAAAAATGGCAGGCAGAATGGGAGGAAAGAAAGTAACTATTAAAAATTTAGTTATTTTAAAAATAGATAGTAAAAATAATATATTAGTGTTAAATGGGTCAATACCTGGAAATATAAATTCATATTTGATGATAAAAAAGAAGAAATGGAATTTAAAGTATTAGACAAACATGGAAATTATACGGATAAGAAAATATGTTTTGATGATAAAATGTTGTCAAACAAAAAATATGATAACTCTGTATATTTAGAGAATAAAAGATATTTGTTAGCTCAAAGACAAGGAACACATAAATCTAAAGAGCGTGGGGAGATTTCAGGTAGTAATAGAAAATTACATAGACAAAAAGGAACTGGTAGTTCTAGAAAAGGAAATATTAAAAATCCTATTTTTAGAGGTGGAGGTAGAGTATTTGGGCCTAAACCAAGAAAATATTTAATAAAAATAAATAAAAATACTAAGAGTAAAGTTAAAAAATTCTTAATAGAAGAAAAGATAATTAACAAAAAAATAAATATTATAGAAAATATACAAATAAAATTTCCAAAAACTAAGTTTTTTGTAACTCTATTAAAGTCGATTAAATTATATAATGTAAAACTATTAATAATATCTGGTGATATAAATAAAAATTTATATTTATCATCAAGAAATTTAAAATTATTGAAATTTATACATATAAATGAATTAAATTGTTTTTATTTGCTAAATTTTCCTAATATTCTTTTGTTTGAGAATTGTATAGATAAGATATATAAATATTTATCTTATGAAAATAATAAGAAATTATAAAGTAATGTAAAATGTAATTAAAATTAAGAATTATGATTTTAATTAAAACCATTGTTACGGATAAATCTATAGAAAAAAAGGAAAAATATAATCGTTATACTTTCTTTGTTTATCCTAATTTTAATAAAAATAAGATTAAAGAAGAGATCATAAGGATGTTTGGATTTTCTATTGAAAATATAAAAACTATGATTTATTCTAAGAAAAAAAAATTTAAATTTTCAACGAAAAAAAAGGTTTTTAACATAAGTAAAAAAAAAATTAAAAAGGTAATTGTACAAGTAATAGAGTTAAAGGATAAGGAAGAAGGGAAATTAAAAGGAAAAGAAATAGAGTTAAAGGATAAGGAAGAAGGGAAATTAAAAGGAAAAGAAATAGAGTTAAAGAATAAGGAAGAAGGGAAATTAAAAGGAAAAGAAATAGAGTTAAAGAATAAGGAAGAAGGGAAATTAAAAGGAAAAGAAATAGAGTTAAAGAATAAGGAAGAAGGGAAATTAAAAGGAAAAGAAATAGAGTTAAAGGATAAGGAAGAAGGGAAATTAAAAGGAAAAGAAATAGAGTTAAAGGATAAGGAAGAAGGGAAATTAAAAGGAAAAGAAATAGAGTTAAAGAATAAGGAAGAAGGGAAATTAAAAGGAAAAGAAATAGAGTTAAAGAATAAGGAAGAAGGGAAATTAAAAGGAAAAAAAAAGAAAAATTAATTAAATGTCAGTAAAAAAATTAAAACCTTTGACCTCTAGTCAAAGGTTTAGAGTTAAAAATAGTTTTGAAAAACTAACAACTAATATTCCTGAAAAAAAATTAGTAATAGGAAAAAAAAAATCTGGAGGTAGAAATAATACAGGTAGAAGAACTATGCGTTTTATTGGAGGTGGGCATAAAAAAAAATATAGAATTATTGATTTTAAAAGAAAAAAATTTGGTATAAGTGCAATAGTGAAATCAATAGAATATGATCCAAATAGATCATCTTTTATATCGTTACTTTGTTATGAAGATGGAGTTAAAAACTATATTTTAGCAATAGAAGGATTGAAAATTGGACAAAAAGTAATTTCTGGTAAAAATATTCCTTTTGATATAGGGAATTCTACATTTTTGAGTGAAATACCATTAGGTACTAATATTTCATGCATAGAACTTAATCCTGGACAAGGAGCAAAAATAGCAAGAGGAGCAGGATCTTTTGCTCAATTATTTGCTAGAGATGAAAAATATTCTAGTATAAAACTTCCATCTGGAGAAATTAGGATGATAATTAATTCATGTATGGCTACAATAGGAATTGTATCTAATTTAGATCATCAATTAGAAAAATATGGAAAAGCTGGAAAAAAAAGACATTTAGGAAAAAGACCTAGAACTAGAGGTGTAGCTATGAATCCAGTTGATCATCCTATGGGAGGTGGAGAAGGAAAAGCAACTGGAGGTATTCCTAGAAGTAGAAAAGGAATACCATCTAAAGGATTTAAAACTAGAAATAAAAGAAAACACTCTAATAAGTATATTTTACAAAGAAGAAAAAAATAATTATAAAAAATTTGTAGTAATTATGGGTAGATCTTTAAAAAAAGGACCATATGTTTCATATAAACTTTATAAAAAAGTATTAAAAAATATAAAGCATAATAAAAAAACTGCTATTAAAACATGGTCAAGACCATCTACAATACTTCCTGATTTTGTAGGTCAAACATTTTCAGTTCATAATGGTAAACAATTTATTAATGTGTATATTACTGAAGATATGATAGGACGAAAACTTGGCGAATTTGCTCCTACAAGAATATTTAGAGCACATTCCGGATCAAAAAGAAAAGTAAAAGTTAAGAATTAAGTTTTTTTATTGATAAATATAAAATATAGTAATTTTAATAGTGTTTAAAATAAATGAGAACAGTAACTAATACTAATGTAGTATCAGCATCATTAAACAAAGTAAAAAGTTCTTCAAGAAAAATGCGACGTTTAGTGAATTTAATAAGAAATAAAGAAATAAAAAATGCTTTAGAAATACTATCTAATATTAATAGAAGTAAGAGGTCAATTGTTTTAAAAAAATTACTTTTGTCTTTATTATCAAATTGGAAGATAAAATATGGATCTTCACTTAAGAAAAAAAAAGAAAATCTATTTATAAATAGTATTATAGTAAATAAAAATAAAATTTTAAAAAGAATTAGACCTGCTCCACAAGGAAAAGGACATAGAATAAAGAAAGAATTAATAAGTGTTGTAGTTACTTTATGTAAAAAATAAAAAAATAATTTAATTTTTATGGGACAAAAAACTAATCCAATTGTTAATAGATTAGGTATTATAATTGGTTGGCAATCAAGTTGGTGTAATAATTATAAAGAGAGATTAAAAGAAGATTTTGAAGTAAGAAGTTATATAGAAGCAAGATTACCAAAAGGTATAATATCTAGAGTTTTTATAGAAAGAACTTTAAAATTTATTACTATTACAATTCGAACTTCAAGACCAGCATTGGTTATAGGAAAAGGTGGAGAAGAAGTAGATACTATTAGAAAAGAGTTGAAAAAACTTACTAAAAAAGAAGTTCAAATTAATATATCGGAAGTTAAACGTCCTGAATTAGATGCTATTTTAGTAACTAAAAATTTATCAAAACAATTAGAAAATAGAATTTCTTATAAAAAATCTATAAAGTTATCTATACTTTCTGCTATGAGAATGAATGCTTATGGAATAAAAATTCAAATTTCTGGAAGATTGAATGGATCAGAAATGGCTAGGTGTGAGACTTACAAAGAAGGGAGAATTTCTCTTGGAACTTTTAGAGCAGATGTTGATTACTATATGGATGTAGCACATACAGTATATGGAAGTATAGGAATTAAAGTTTGGATTATGAAAGGTGAAATATATGGAAAAAAAGACTTATCACACTTTATAGAAATACAAAAAAAACCTAGAAGTAATTTTTATAGAAGAAAAAAATGATATTTTATAAATTATAATTTTTTGTTTATTAATTAATAATAATGAATAAATTTATAAAGTAAATGTTACAACCAAAAAAAACAAAATATAAAAAAAAACAAAAAGGTAGAATACGTGGAAATTCAAAAAAAGGTAATTTACTTTGTAGAGGTTTGTATGGTATTAAAGCTTTAGAAAGTGCTTGGATATCTTCTAAACAATTAGAAGCGGCTAGAGTCGCTGCGACAAGATATATGAAAAGAGAAGGTAAACTGTGGATTAATGTTTTTCCAGATAAACCAGTTACTAAAAAACCTCAAGAAGTACGTATGGGAAAAGGAAAAGGCCCTGTTGAATTTTGGGTCGCAGTAGTTAAACCAGGTAGAATTTTATTTGAAGTAGATGGGGTAAAAATTGAAATAGCTAAAGAAGCACTAAGATTAGCTGCTCAAAAACTCCCAATAAAAATGAGATTCATAATTTCTCATGAAATTGATTCCTAATTTTTTTTTATGAAAAATATTGATATAAAAAAATTTTCAATTGATGAATTAATAACACAAATTGAATTAAGTAAAAATTATTACAAAAAGTTAAAATTAGATAATTCTGTTAAAGTACATGAAAATCCAATGGTAATAAGACTTTTTAGAAAAAATATTGCTAGATTAATAACTGAATTAAATAAAAAAATTTCATGGAAAAAGTTAGAAATAATCGAAAACAAAGACAAAGACAAGGAACAGTTATAAGTAATAAAATGAATAAAACCATTATAGTTTCTGAAATGAAGAAAGTAAAACATAAAAATTATGGAAAAAGTATTATTAAAAACAAAATCTATATGGTTCATGATGAAAACAATATTTCTAAAAATGGAGATATGGTAAGTATTGTAGAAACTCGCCCATTAAGTAGAAGAAAACATTGGAAATTAATAACAATATTAAAGAAATATAAATAAATTTTTTATGTTGCAACAGGAGTCTATATGTAAAGTAGCAGATAATACTGGAGCAAAAGAGGTATTAATAATAAGAGTTTTAGGTGGGACAAGAAAAAAGTACGCTAGAGTAGGAGACACTGTAGTAGTTACTATTAAAACATCTATTACAAAAGGAAGTACTATAAAAAAAGGACAAATAGTTAAAGCTGTAATTATTAGAACTAAAAAAAGAACTAGAAGAAAAGATGGTTCTTATATAAGTTTTGATGATAATGCATGTGTATTAATTAATACATCTGGAGAAATATTAGGGACAAGAGTTTTTGGGCCAGTAGCTAGAGAACTAAGAGAAAAAGAATATATGAAAATAATATCCTTAGCACAAGAAGTATTATAAACTTAATGTTAATAAAGTTTTAATATGATTAGAAAAATAAAAAAAGGTGATAGAGTATTAATTTTATCAGGTGATTATAAAAAAAATATAGGTTTTGTAACAAAAATCTTTTTAAAAAAAAATAGAGCTATTATAAAAGGAATTAATATAGTAAAAAAACATATTAAACCAAATGTAAAAAATCCAAAAGGAGGTATTTTAGAAAAAGAATCTTCTATACATATATCTAATTTGAAAAAATTACATGTAGATGAAAAAGATGAAAAAGGTGAAAATAAAAGTTAAACAAAATAATAATTAATTATAATGAATAATTCATTACCTAGATTGAAAAAACTTTATGAAGATAAGATTATTTCATCTTTAATAAATGAATTTAATTATTCATCTGTTATGGAAGTTCCAAAATTAAAAAAAATAGTTGTACATCAAGGGATTGGAATTTTTTCTTCAAATAAAAAAGATATAGAATTTTTTATGAATGAAATTACTGATATTACTGGACAGAAATCAATATTTTGTTATTCTAAACATGATGAAGCTGGATTTAAACTTAGAAAAGGAATGCCAATTGGAGTAAAAGTTACTTTACGTAGGAATAATATGTATGAATTTTTAGAAAGATTAATTTTTATTGCATTACCTAGAGTAAGAGATTTCAATGGTGTTAAAAATACTAGTTTTGATGGAAGTGGAAATTATAATATGGGAATTTTAGAACAAATAATTTATCCAGAAATAGATATAGACAAAATTAAAAAAAGTATAGGAATGAATATAACATTTGTTACTTCTTCAAAAAAAGATATAGAAACAAAAAGGTTATTGTCTCTTTTTGGTATTCCTTTTATGAATAAAAATAATATAAAACATGGCTAAAGAATCTGTAAAGGCTAGACAAAAAAAAAGAGAAAATCTTGTAGAAAAATATAAAAAGAAAAGAAAAATGTTAAAAAAATATAAAAAATATGATCTTTTACAAAGATTACCAAGAAATTCTTCTCCAGTTCGTTTAAGAAATAGATGTTCAATTACTGGAAGATGTAGAGGTTATATGAGAAAATTTGGTATATCTCGTATTGTTTTTAGAAATTTTGTATCTCAAGGGTTTATTCCAGGAGTAAAAAAAGCTAGTTGGTAATTTTTATAATATATAATATAAAAAATTATATTAAAGATGGATACTATTGCTGATTTTTTAACTAGAATTAGAAATGCAGGTTTTGCAAATCATAAATATTTGATCACACAATATTCTAGAATAAAAAATAAAATTACAGTTGTACTATTAGAAAATGGATATATTTTAGATTATAAAAAAGAAAATAATAAAATTAAAATATATTTAAAATATTGTGAAAAAAATATTTTTTCAATAAATAAAATTATAAGAATTAGTAAACCTGGATTAAGAAAATATGTTAAATATAAAAATTTACCTCGTGTTTTGAATGGATTGGGAATTGCTATAATATCTACTTCTTATGGAATTATTACAGATAAAGAAGCAAAAAAAAGAAAAATAGGTGGAGAAATATTATGTTATGTATACTAAAGTATTTTATTATTTACACTATTTTTATTTTAGTAAAAATATAAAAAAAAAGATAAACTTTTATTAAATGTCTAGAATTGGTAAAAAATTAATTTTAATTCCTGAAAATGTAAAACTAAAAATAGTTGATAATAAAATATTTGTAAATGGTAAATTAGGAAATTTAGTTCAAAAAATTTCTGATAAAATAAAAATAAACATTAATAATAATAAATTATCAGTAAGTAGAAATAAAGAGGATAAAATTTCTAAATCTTTACATGGACTATATAATGTTTTAATTAAAAACATGATTATAGGTGTATCTATAGGTTTTAAAAAAGAATTGGAACTAGTTGGAATTGGTTACAAAGCAAATATAAAAGAAAATAATATTTTAGATATGAATTTAGGATTTTCTCATAATATTATGTTACAATTACCAAAAGAAATTTTAGTAGATATAAAATTATATAAAGGAAAAAATACTATTATTATACTTAAGTCATATGATAAACAGTTATTAGGTATAGTAGCATCTAAAATTAGATCATTTAGAGCTCCTGAACCTTACAAAGGTAAGGGGGTAAGATTCATAGGAGAAGAAATAAGAAGAAAAACTGGAAAATCTGTTTGATATGAAAAATAAAAAAATAAAAAAAATTTTTGGAGAAACTAATAGACCAAGGATATCTGTATTTAGAAGTAATAGAGAAATTTATGCACAAATAATAGATGATTTTTATGGAAAAACTTTAACTTGTTCTTCTTCAATTGATAAAGAATTTATAAAAAAAAAATATAAAAAAAAAACAAAGGTAGAATTGTCTTATGAAGTAGGAAAATTATTAGGTGTTAGAGCAGAAAAATTAAAAATAAAAAAACTTGTTTTTGATAAAGGTAAATATCTATATCATGGAAGAATAAAATCTCTAGCAGATGGAATAAGAGAATATAGTATAAAACTTTAGATTTATATGTCATTTATGAATATTTTATATAATAAAAATAGTAAAGAAAAAAAAGCAAAATATACAGGATTAGATTTAAAAGAAAGATTAGTTGGAGTAACTAGAGTTTGTAAAGTAACTAAAGGTAGAAGATATTTTAGTTTTAGTGCAATAGTTATAAAAGGAAATGAAAATGGTTTAATAGGTTATGGGTTCGGTAAATCTAAAGAAGCTACAGATGCAATCAGGAAAGCTGGTGATAGAGCACGAAGAAATGTTAGAAAGGTTTGTATTTCAAATGGGACTATACCACATGAACAAGAAGCAAAATATAGAGGAGCACGTATTTTACTTAAACCTGCATCAGATGGAACTGGAATTATTGCTGGAGGACCTATTAGAATAGTATTAGAAACATCAGGATTAAAAAATGTTTTATCTAAATCTAAGGGATCTTCTAATCATCACAATATAATAAAAGCAACTATAAAGGCTCTTAGTAAAATTAGAGACGTATATATTATATCAAAACAAAGAGGAATTTCTATTAAAAAAGTTTATAATGGATAATAATAATGTTAATTATTGTTTTTTAAAATCAAAAAATTGGATAAATAAAAAAAAAATTAGATTAGGAAGAGGGCAAGGATCTGGAAAAGGTGGAACATGTGGAAGAGGTCATAAAGGATATAAATCAAGATCAGGTTATTCTAAAAAAATAGGATTTGAAGGAGGTCAAATGCCAATACAAAGAAGAATTCCTAAATTTGGATTTAAAAGAAAAAATTTTGCAAAAAAAACAATTTTAATTAATGTAGATACTATTCAACATTATATAGATATAGGAAAAATTAATAAAAATAATGTTATTAATAAAGAAACACTTTTTAAAAATAAATTTTTAAAAAAAAATTATTCTATTAAAATATTAGGTAGAGGAAAAATTAATAGTTCTGTAAAAATACAAGCAGAAAAATTTAGTAAAAATGCATCTGAATCTATAAAAAATAGTGGAGGTACTCCTATATTAATTTAATATAATTATGAATAATTTTACTAAAAATATTCATAACATTTGTAAAATAATAGATTTACGAAAAAAAATAATAATTACAATAATTTTATTGTTAGTATACCGTTTTGGAGCATATATTCCTATACCTGGAATTAATCCTTTAGGTATAAGTGATTTTGTAGAAAAATTTAATTCCAATTCTAAAGGATTAATGCAAATTTTATCTTCATTCACTGGTGGAGCGTTTAATAGAGCATCTGTTTTAGCGTTAGGTATTATGCCATATATATCTGCTTCTATTGTAATACAGTTAATGTGTATAATATTTCCTTATTTTCAAAGATTACAAAAAGATGGAGAAAGTGGAAAGAAAAAAATTAATCTTATTTCTAGATGGTTAACTTTGTTTATATGTTTAATACAGACTCCAATATATTTATATTCTTTAATAAAACAATTTATTCCATATTCATTACGTTATTTAAATTCTACTTATTTATTAGATATGAATACTTTTTATGGAAAAAGTATGTTTTTGTTCACAGGAATAATCACTTTAACCACTGGGACTTTATTTACTATGTGGATAGGAGATAAAATTACAGATAAAGGTATTGGAAATGGAATTTCAATTATCATTATGTCTGGAATAATATCTCGTTTACCAGATGCTATATCTAAAGAATTTTTTAATAAATTATACAATTATAATATTGGTTTAATAATTTTATTATTAGAATTTTTATTGTGGATTTTTGTTATTTCATTTACTATACTTATTATTAAAGCTATAAGAAAAATTCCTATACAATATGTATCACATTATAAGTTTTTAGAATTTGGATCTAGATATTTTAATAAAAATAAAAAACACCAATATTTGCCACTTAAAGTAACATCTGCTGGAGTTATGCCAATAATTTTTTCTCAAGCTATTATGTTTTTTCCACTAACAATATCTAATTATATTAATAATGAAAAAATAAAAAATTTTTTTTATATTTTTCATAATATATATGGAATTTGGTATAATTCAGCAATTTTTATATTAGTAATAATTTTTACTTTTTTTTATACTGCTATTACAATACCGGTACATCAAATATCTGATGAATTAAAAAGAAATGGAGGTCATATTCCAAAAATTAAACCAGGAAAAGAAACAATTGATTATATAGATAAAATTTTATCTTATATAACATTACCTGGATCTATATTATTAGGAATAATTGCTATATTACCATACATAGTTTCTAAAATTGGGATTACTAAAAGTTTTTCTTTATTTTATGGAGGGACTTCATTAATAATAGTTATTGGTGTAATTTTAGATATAGCTCAACAAATTGATATATATCTACTAAATTATCATTACGATGGATTAATGAAAATGAAAATGAATATTAAAAATTATAAAATATAATTATAATTTTTTTTATGTATATTGTGTTTTGTATAAGTAACTTTTGCTTATACTTTCTACTATACTATATAAATATAAATATAAAATATATAATATAATATACTAATTATTAAGGTTATTAAGGATATAAATACAAATAAATATGGCAAAGCAAAAGCATATTGAAGTAGATGGAACTATAATTGAATCATCTCCAAATGCAATGTTTCGTGTACAATTAAAAAATGGATGTATAATTAAAGCACATATATCTGGAAAAATGAGAATGCACTATATAAAAATATTACCAGGAGATAAAGTTAAATTAGAAATGTCATCTTACGACTTAGAAAGAGGAAGGATTACATATAGATATTAACATTAATTTTTATTTTTTTTGTTTTAATTTTTTTACAGTTTAATTTTAAAATTTTTATTATGAAAGTAAAAGCTTCACTAAAAAAAAGATCAAAACATTGTATTATTGTTAATAGAAAAGGAAGATTAAGAATAATAAATAAAAAAAATCCTAAATTTAAACAAAAACAAGGTTAATTTTATGTTATATATTTAAATTTCATGTTTTTTTATTATGTCAATTAGAATTTCTGGTGTAGATATTCCAATCTATAAAAGAGGGATCATAGCATTAACTTATTTATATGGAATAGGTAAAAGTTTATCAAAATTAATTTTACAATCAGTTGGAGTAGAAGAAAATAAGAAGGCTAAAAATTGGTCAGATGAAGAAATTAGTAAAATAAGAAAGTATATATCTAATAATATAAAAATAGAAGGTGAATTAAGATCTGAAATCAGAATAAATATAAAAAAATTAATAGATATAGGATGTTATAGAGGAATAAGACATAGAAAATGCTTACCATTAAGAGGTCAGAAAACTAAAAATAATTGTAGGACTAGAAAAGGAAAAAGAAAAACTGTTGCAAATAAAAAAAGGATAACTAAATAATTAAAAAATATACTAATAGGATAGGAATGGTAAAATTATCTGTTAGAAAAAAAAAGAGAAAGGTAATTGTAGATACTGTAGGTATTGCACATATACAATCTAGTTTTAACAATATTATTATAACATTAACTAATAAAAAAGGTGATGTTATAGCTTGGGGATCTGCTGGAAAAATGAATTTTAAAGGTTCAAAGAAAAATACACCTTATGCTGCACAAATTACAGCTGAAAATGTTGCTAAAGAAGGTTTAAATGCCGGAATGAAAAAGATAGAAATTAAAATAAAAGGTCCTGGAGCAGGTAGAGATGCAGCTATAAGAGCATTGAGTAATTCTGGTCTTACAGTTACAATGATAAAAGATATTACACCATTACCTCATAATGGTTGTAGACCACCTAAAAGAAGAAGAGTATAAAAAATATAAAAAAAATAATAAAACATTATGGAATATGGCTAGATATATAGGTCCAAGAACAAGAATTTCTAGAAGATTTGGACAATGTATTTATGGAGAAGATAAGTATTTTGAAAGAAAAAAATATCATTCTGTACAACATTTTGGAGGCCCTAGAAGAAGATCTAAACGTTCTGAATATTTTGTTCAATTAATGGAAAAACAAAAAACAAAATATATTTATGGAATATTAGAGAAACAATTTTTTAAATTGTTTATTAATGCTGCTAGAAAAAAAGGAGTTACTGGGGAATTATTATTACAATCATGTGAAAGACGTTTAGATAATATAGTATTTAGACTTAATTTTGCTCCTACTAGACCTTCTGCAAGACAATTAGTTAGTCATAAACATATTATTGTAAACGATGAAATAGTAAATATTCCTTCTTTTAAATTAAGTCCTGGTGACAAAATAGGAATAAATAAAAATTCTATTAATCATCCTTTAATATTAAAATCAATAGATAATAATAAAGATTTAGTTGAATGGTTAATTTTTGATGAAAAAAATATGTATGGAACATTTAAACAACTTCCAAAAAGATCACAAATACCTGAAAATATAAAAGAACAATTAATTGTTGAATTATACTCAAAATAATTATTTTTTATGTCTATTTTAGATTTTATTAGACCTGATAGAGTTTCTATGACTGAATTATCAGATTATAGAGGAGTTTTTCATTTAAAACCTTTAGAACCTGGATATGGTATAACATTAGGTAATGCATTAAGAAGAGTGTTACTGAGTTCTTTAAAAGGGTTTTCAGTTACATCTATTAGAATTAAAGGTGTTAAATATGAATTTTCATCTATAGATGGAGTATTAGAAGATGTTACTGATATTATACTAAATTTTAAAAAAATTAGATTAAAAAGAATTATTCCAGATAGTAACAAAGAAATAGTAAATGCATTTATAGATAATAAAGAAAGATTTGTTACTGGCAAAATACTTAATAAGTATATTTCTGGATTTGAAATATTAAATCATGATCTAATTCTTTGTCACAAAGAAAATACAATTCCATTAGAAATTACATTTACTATAGAAGAAGGTAAAGGATATATTCCAGCAGAAGAAAATAAAAAAAATAATGAATTAATTGGAACTATACCTATAGATTCTATTTATACTCCCATTAAAAATGTTAAATATACAATAGAAAACTGTAGAGTAGGACAAAAAACTGATTTCGAAAATTTGTTATTAGACATTAAAACAGATGGATCTATATCTCCAAAAATGGCATTAGTTGAAGCTTCTGAAATATTAATTCAATATTTTTCTATTTTTTCTGATGAAAAAATAGGAAAAAATAAGAAAGAGAAAATTGATAAAAATAAGAAGTATGATGAAGAATTTTTAAAAATGAGAACATTACTTAATTTAAAATTAAGTGATATGGATTTATCTGTACGTACAAAAAATTGTTTGAAACTTGCTACTATAAAAACAATTGCAGATTTAGTAAAATGTGATAGAACTTATATATTGAAAATGAGAAATTTTGGTAAAAAATCACTATATGAATTAGAAAGTAAAATGAAAGAAAAAGGTTTATTTTTTGGAATGGAGATATCAGAATATAATGATAAATAATAAATAAAAAAAAATTTTTTTACTAGTTATGAATCATAGATTAAAAAATAATCATTTGGGAAGAAAGTATAGTCATAGAAAGGCACTTTTTTCTAACATGTCAGTTTCTTTAATAAAAAAAAAAAGAATTTTTACTACTTTAGCTAAAGCTAAAGCTTTAAAAAAGTATATAGAACCAATTATTACAAAATCTAAAAATAATACTACTAATTCTAGAAGAATTATTTTTTCATATTTAAAAGATAAAAATGCAGTTTCAGAATTATTTAATAACACTTTTGAAAAAGTACGTAATAGACCTGGTGGGTATACTAGAATATTAAAAATTGGATTTCGTTTTGGAGATAAATCTAAAATGTCTTTAATTGAATTTGTAGATTTTAATGAAATATATAAATATAAAATAAAAGGAAAAAAAGAAAAAAATAATATTAATATTCCTAGTAATAAACGTTATAGAACTAGACGAAGAAGAAAAAAAAATGTAAATAAAAATAATGAGAACAATTAAAAACATTAAAGCTAGACAAAT
The DNA here is from genome assembly GCF_014251275.1 of Blattabacterium cuenoti. Classification (GTDB taxonomy): domain Bacteria; phylum Bacteroidota; class Bacteroidia; order Flavobacteriales; family Blattabacteriaceae; genus Blattabacterium; species Blattabacterium cuenoti_AG. The sequence goes on along the minus strand of NZ_CP059183.1, from coordinate 370,634 downwards.
ATTAGATTCTAGAGGAAATCCTACTATAGAAGTAGATGTAATAACAAGTGGAAATATATTGGGACGTGCATCTATTCCATCTGGATCTTCTAAAGGTGAAAATGAATCATTTGAATTGCGTGATAAAAATAAGGACTTTTATTTTGGAAAAAGTGTATTAAAAGCTGTAGAAAATGTAAATAATATAATTTCTCCTGAATTAATTGGAAAATCAGTATTAGATCAATTTAATATTGATAAATTAATGATAGAATTAGATGGAACAAAAGATAAAAGAAGATTAGGAGCTAATTCTATACTAGCTGTTTCTATTTCAATTGCAAAAGCAGCTTCTAAAGAACTAGAAATCCCTATTTATAAATATATTGGAGGGTTACGTAATAATATTCTTCCAATACCTTTAGTTAATGTTATAAATGGAGGAAAACATTCAAATACATCTATAGCTTTTCAAGAATTTATGATTGTTCCTGTAAAATCAGATAGTTTTTCTGAAGCTATTCAAATAATTCATAGAGTTTTTAATAATTTAAAAAACATTTTAAATAAAAAAGGATTTTCAACTAATGTTGGAGATGAAGGAGGTTTTTCTCCAAATGTAGATAATATAGAAACTGTTTTAGATCTTATTTTAGAATCTATACATTTATCTAATTATGATCCGTATGATGACATTGGAATAGCTATTGATTGTGCATCATCAGAGTTATATGATAATGGAATGTATAATTATTCTAAATTTAAAAAAAGAAACAATACAGAAATAAATACTAATAATAATATTTTAAAATCTAGAGAAGAACATATAGAATATTTATCTTTTTTAGTTAAAAAATATCCAATAATATCCATAGAAGACGGTATAGATCAAAATGATTGGAAAGGATGGAAATTATTAACAGATGAAATTGGTAATAAAATACAATTAGTAGGAGATGATTTATTCGTTACTAAAGTAGAAAAATTAAAAAAAGGAGTAAAGAATAAAATAGCAAATTCAATTTTGATAAAAATTAATCAAGTAGGAACTCTTACAGAAACAATTGAAACAATTAATTTTGCTAATAAAAATAAATATAAAAATATAATTTCTCATCGTTCTGGTGAAACAGAAGATACATTTATATCTGATTTATCTGTTGCATTTAATATTGAACAAATAAAAATAGGATCAATTTGTAGAACTGAACGTACTTCAAAATATAACCAATTATTTCGTATAGAAGAAGAAATAGGAAAATATTCAACTTATTCAAAATGGAAATATTAAAAAAAATAAACATAATAATATAACTATAAAAAAATGAGTATAACAAATACAATGAATAAAATAATATAAAAGTTAATGGTAATTATAATTTTTATTATTGGATATTTATTCATTATATTTGAAGGTTATTTTTTTTTGAATAAAATTGTTCCATCAATTATAATGGCTACTTTATGTTGGTCGTATATTATATTTTTTAATATTCCAGTTTTTAAATTAGAAAATAATCTTTTAATACAAAAAAATCCACAAAATTTATTACTATTTCAATTAGGAAAAACATCTGAAATTATTTTTTTCATTATAGGAGCAATGTTAATAATTTCTATTATTGAAAGATATTTTGCATTTGAAGCATTAAGAAAACTTCTTTATACAGATAAAAAAAGTAAATTTTTATGGAAAATTAGTATTCTTTCTTTTTTATTATCTGCAGTAATAGATAATCTAACTGCTACTATAGTATTAGTATCTTTATTAAGGAAAACTATACTTAATTATAAAGAACGTTTGTATTATTTAGGGATAGTGATTATAGCAGCAAATGCTGGTGGAGTATGGTCTCCTATTGGGGATATAACAACTACAATGTTATGGATTTCAAAAAAAGTAACTACTTTACATCTTATAAAAAACGTTTTTATTCCATCTGTTATTTGTATGTTAACAAGTACTTTTATAATTTCTAAAATACATGATTTTGATAGTAATGTTACTATTCCTAAAAAAAATGATAATTTATCAAAAAAAGATTTGGAAATAGGCATTTTTATGTTAAAAATAGGAATGTTTTTAATGTTACTTGTCCCAATATATAAAATTATAATTGGAGTTCCTCCATATGTAGGTATGATGTTTTCTCTTGGAATTCTTATTTTAATTGTTCATACTAACGATATGATAAAAAAAAATTTTTTATATAAGAAAAAAATTATAGAAAAAATAGATATTTCTAGTATTTTATTTTTTTTTGGAGTTTTGTTATCAGTTTCATCATTAGAAGCTATAGGTGTTTTGTATAGACTATCTAATTGGATAAATAGTATTGTTCCTACGTGGAAAGTAACATCTTTTTTATTTGGACTTATGTCTTCTATAATAGATAATGTTCCTTTAGTTGCAGCAACATTATCTATGTTTCCTCATTCGTTAAACCATGACTTATGGCATTTTATTGCTTATGTATCTGGAACTGGTGGAAGTTTATTAATCATAGGATCTGCATCTGGTATAGCAGCAATGAGCATAGAAAAAATAAATTTTTTTTGGTATGTTAAAAAAATTAGTTGGATAGCTCTGATAGGATATATATCGGGTTTTATTTATTTATTATTAAATCCATTTGTTCCTATGTAATATTTTTATAAGTTTCTTTGATAAAAAAGAAGATAAATAAGATAAAATAAAAAAAATAGAGACCATAATAAATTTGATAAAATTTGTTAATGGAAAAAACAAAATATATAACAATATTATTAATAATGAAATAATTCCAGTTAGTCTGGCATAAGCTATTTTAGCATACTTAACTATAAATGCAGTTATAATATTTCCAGATAAAACACTGAAAGTACATAATAATATTAAAATTAAGAAAAAATTATTTGAAGCATTAATAAAAATATATTTCATTTTTACTAATGGTATTAATTTTATTCTAAAAAACCATATTTTTGTAAATTTAATAAAAAATAAAATTTCTGTAATACTTATTATTACACCTGTAAATACTGAAAATATATTTCTTAACATAATAAAATTTAAAATCTATTTTATATTATAAAAATAAATATCAATTTTTAATACATTTTATTTTATGGTAAATTGGAAATCAATAAAAAAATATGAAGATATTTTTTTTCTATTTTGGGAAGGTATTTCTAAAATAGAAATAAATAGACCCTGGTGTCATAATGCATTTAGAGTTGAAACTGTAAAAGAAATGATAGATGCTATGAAAATATGTAAAAATAGAAATGATATAGATGTAGTTATTATAACTGGAACTGGAGATAAATCTTTTTGTTCAGGAGGAGATCAAAAAACTAGAAGTTATGGAGGCTATTTAGGAAAAGACGGAATACCAGTGTTAAATATATTAGATTTTTACAAAAAAATAAGAGAAATACCAAAACCAGTAATAGCCATGGTTAATGGATATGCTATAGGAGGGGGTCATGTATTACATGTAGTTTGTGATTTGACCATAGCATCAGATAATGCAATTTTTGGGCAATCTGGGCCTAAAGTAGGATCTTTTGATGGAGGATTCGGATCATCTTATTTAGCTAGACATATTGGTCAAAAAAAAACAAGAGAAATGTGGTTTTTATGTAAAGAATATTCTGCAAAAGAAGCCTTTAACATGGGCTTAATTAATAAAGTAGTTACTAAAAATTCTCTTGAAAAAACAACAATTAAATGGTGTAAGACAATACAAAAAAGAAGTCCAATGGCATTAAGAATGATAAAACGTTGTTTAAATGCAGAATTAGATGGACAACATGGGCTAATGCAGTTAGCTGGAGATGCTACCTTAATGTTTTATTTAATGGAAGAATCTCAAGAAGGTAAAAAAGCTTTTTTAGAAAAAAGAATTCCTAATTTTAAGAAGTTTCAAAAATTCTTATGAAAATAAAATATTTTATTTATGCATCTCGTGTTTATACATTACCACTTTCTATTACAGGTATAACTTCAAGTTATCTTTTATCTTCATCATCTGTAATAGAATTATATAAAAATATAGATATATATACTTTTTCTATACTTACTTCTATATCTCTTCAAATTTTATCAAATTTTTCAAATGATTATGGAGATAGTATAAAAACATTTAATAATGTTAATTCTTATAGTCCAAAAAAATTAGTCAAATGTGGAAAAATTTCTTTATATAATATGAAAAAATCTATCTATATATTTTCTATACTTTCTTTTTTTTTTGGTATTATTTTAATATTTAAAACTGTTAGGGAAAATATTTTTATATTTTTTTTATATACTTTAGGATTATTATTTTGTATATATTCCTCTATTAGTTATTCAATTGGAAAAACTCCTTATGGATGGAAATTTGGTTTAGGAGATTTATCAGTATTTATTTTTTTTGGTCTATTTTCTGTATTAGGTAATTTTTTTCTATTAACTCATATTTTTCCTACTATTGATATTTTTTTATTATCGTTTGGAATAGGGTTCTTAAGTGTATCAGTATTAAATGTAAATAATATAAGAGATTTAAAAGATGACATTGAAAATGGAAAAATTACTATTCCAGTAAAATTAGGAGTAAAATATTCAAAATTTTATCATACAATAATTGTTTTTATACCAATTGTTATTTGTTTGTTATTCTTATACATAAGAAATGTAAATAATACTTATCAATGGATATTTTCAGTTTTAATTATTATATCTTTAATGTACAATATTAAAAATATAATATTTATTAAAAGAAAAAACTTACTAAATTTAGAATTGAAAAAACTGGTATTATTAACTTTTTTATATGGTTTAAATATTGGAATTACAAACTTTTTATAAAAATTATATTATATATAAACTTATGAAATAAAAAAAAATAATTTATGAAGATTATATTTATTTCTCACAGTACATGTATATTAGAAATATATGGAAATAATATATTAATAGATCCTTTTCTTTCTGAAAATCCAATTTTTAATAAAAAATCATTATACAAATATATAAATTATCCAATTCATTATATATTAATTACTCATGCTCATTATGATCATATATGTGATGTAGATTTATTTGTAAAACAAAACAGGCCTAAAATTTTAGTTATATCTAATTATGAAATTGCAAATTTTTTTGAAAAAAAGGGAATTAAAACTTATGGAATGAATTTCGGGTCTTTTGTAACTTTTCCATTTGGGAAATTGAAATATGTATGGGCAATGCATTCTAGTGTTTTTCCTGATGGAACATATGGTGGAAATCCAGGTGGTTTTTTTTTAAGTACTAATGATGGTAATATTTATATATCAGGAGATACATCAATTACATATGAAATGTCATTTTTACCTAATTTTGGAAAATTAAAATTATCTATTCTACCTATAGGTGGAAGATATACTATGGATGCTGAAGAAGCAGTAACAGCATCAAAATTATTAAAATGTGAAAAAATATTAGGAGTACATTATGATACTTTTGAAAGTATTAAAATAAATAAAAAAAATTCTATAAATATTTTCAATAAAAATAGAAAAAAATTAATATTACTAGATTCAGGGAAATATATAGATATTTAGTTAGATAAAATAATTAATATGAAAATTAAAGTTTTTTTACAAAAAAAAATTTTCTTTATAAAAAAAAAATATCAAAATTTAATAAAATTTTAAAAAAAAATTTTGTAAGATTTATATTGGTTAAAACAGATAATAATTTTATTATTGGAGAATGCAATACTTTATTAGACATAAAATCATTAATAGATTTAATTAAAATAGACAAAGAATTAAAATGGATAGTTAACAAAATTAATTTTTCAAAAGAATTAAAATTTTATAATCTAAAAAATAATATTTCGTATTCATCAGTATTTTTTGTATTAGAGCAAATATTTATAGGTTTAAAAAAAGAATATCCTATATTATATAATTCTGAATTTACTAAAGGAAAAGAAGAAATTTTTATAAATGATATTATATGGTTATATGAATGGAAAAAATATAATGAAAAAATTTTTATAGAAAAAATACACAGTAAAATAAAAAATGGATTTTCATGTATAAAAATAAAAATTAATAAGGAATTATTGTATTTACAATATAATTTTTTAAAAAAAATAAAAAATATATATCCATTTTTAAAAATACGTATAGATGCTAATGGATGTTTCAAAAATAAATTTGAAGCTTTATATTTTATAAATAAATTTTATGAATTAGATATAATTTGTTTGTTTGAACAACCAATATTACCTGGAAATTGGAATGATATTTCATATATATGTAAAAATTCTGAATCACCTATAGCATTAGATGAAGAACTAATTGGAATAGTAAAATTAAAAGAAAAAAGAAAACTATTAGATTTTATAAATCCTGAATATATAGTAATAAGACCTAGTATTTGTGGAGGATTTAATGGCTCTGAAGAATGGATAAAAGAAGCATATAAAAGAAATATAAGATGGTATGTTAGTTCTTCTTTAGAAAGTAATATTGGAATAAACGCTATTGTACAGTGGACTTTTATAATGAATAAAAAATATAGCTTAGGGAATAAAATATATCATGGATTAAATACAACTTGTATTTATATTAATGAATTAAATACTAGTCCTTTTGTAAAAGGAAAAGTAGGATTTACTTGGAATAATAAATTTCTTTACAAAGAAAAAAATCTTATAACATGTGGTTAGATTTTTCATGTAAAAAAAATTATAATACGTGTAGTATCAGTAATAATTGGAAAAATTCAATACTTGAATTTTTAAGAAATTGGAACGATAATACTTCTACAATTGTAACATCAACTTCTGGAACTACAACAGGTATTCCAAAAAAAATTTTTTTAAAAAAAGAATATATGTATAGAAGAGCTACAATAACTGTAGACTTTTTAAAATTGAATAAAAAAAAAATTAAAGGATTTTTATGTTTACCTATTAATTATATCGCAGCCAAGATGTTTTTAATTCGTGCTATTATTTTTCAATGGAAAGTATATTGTATTAAACCTACATCTAATCCTTTAAAAAATATAAAGGAATATTTTGATATATCTTCAATGATACCAATTCAGGTTAGTTTTGGAATAAAAAATATAAATTATATAAAAACAATTTTAATCGGAGGAACTTTTATTTCTAAATCTTTAGAAGTAAAATTACAAAAAGTTATTACAAATTGTTATGTTACTTATGGTATGACAGAAACTGCTGGTCATATAGCATTGAGAAAAATTAATGGATTAGATAGAAATAGATATTATAAATCTTTTTATGATGTTATTATTTTTTCAGATAAAAGAAATTGTTTAAATATATATACTTCAATTAATTCATTAATAGTTACAAATGACATAGTTGATATTAAATCTAAAAATACATTTATATGGATTGGAAGATATGATAATATTATAAATAGTGGTGGAATAAAAATTATTCCTGAATTAATTGAAAAGTATATAAGTATTTATATTCCATATAATAAAAGATTTTTTATTTCTTCGATACCAGATGATATGTTTGGTGAAAAAATAATATTAGTTATTGAAGGAAATCCTTTTACGTTAAAAATTCCTAATTATATATTTTTTGGAGAAAAAAAATATTTTAAACCTAAAAAAATTTTTTTTATTACAAATTTTATAGAAAATTCATTTGGAAAAGTAAAAAAAAAAGAAATAGTTAAACATATAATAATGAAAAAATAAAATTTATTTTACTTTTTTATCAAAAAAAATTTTCAATTGTTTAATAAAATTTTTAGTATATAAAAAACTATTTTTCTTTTCTTTTGAATCTAAAATTAAATCTTTAGTAATATTTCCAGATTCTATAAAATCTATACATGTTTCTTCCATTTTTTTTGAAAAATTATCCAATTTTTTATTTTTGTCTAAATATGCACGATGTTTTAACCCACGAGTCCAAGCAAATATAGAAGCAATTGGATTAGTAGATGTATTTATACCTTTTTTATATAATTTAAAATGTCTTTTAATTGTCCCATGTGCTGCTTCAGATATTAATGTTTTTCCATCTGGAGTTAGTAAAACTGAAGTCATCATTCCAAGTGATCCAAATCCTTGTGCGATACAATCAGACTGGACATCTCCATCATAATTTTTACAAGCCCATATAAACCCACCTTCTGACTTTATAGTTTTTGCAATCATATCATCTATTAATCTATGTTCGTAGGTAATATTTAAATTTTTAAATTTTGATTTAAATTCATTTACATATACATCATGAAAAATATCTTTATATTTTTCATCATATGATTTTAGAATAGTATTCTTTGTAGAAAGAAAAAGAGGAATATTTTTATAAACAGAATAATTAAAACAAGAACGAGAAAATCCATAAATTGATTCATCTGTATTATACATCCCCATAGCAATTCCAGGTCCTGAAAAATGATGAATTTTAAATTTTTTACATTTGTTGTTTTTATTATCTGGTGAGAATAATATGTATAAATTTCCTTTTTCTTCAGTTATAAAATCTATTGCATCATATTGATCTGCATATGCATGTCTTGCTATACATATAGGTTTTTTCCAACTTGGAATAAAACGTTTAATATTTGAAATAATAATTGGTTCTCTAAATACTGTTCCATTAATTATATTTCTTATTGTTCCATTTGGAGATTTCCACATTTGTTTTAAACAAAATTCTCTCATCCTTTCTTTATCTGGAGTAATTGTAGCACATTTTATTCCTACATTATATTTTTTTATTGCATGTGCTGCTAATATTGTTACTTCATCTTCAGTATAATCTCTATTTTCAATACTCAAATCAAAAGACTTTAAATTTAAATCTAAATATGGAAATATAAGATATTTTTTTATGTATTTCCATATTATTCTGGCCATTTCATCTCCATCTATTTCTACTATTGGATTATAAACTTTTATTTTTTTCATGATAAGAATAAGATTTAAATAATATTTAAATTTAACAATAGCAATAGAAAAAAGAAATTTTTTAAATTTATTTTTCTTGTAATATTATTTTTTTTACAATTTACAATTATAAATTATAATTTAATAAATACCTATACCTATACCTATATGTATATATGTTCTACTACTATTGCTATACTAGTACCTATCTATACCTATAACATATAATAATAAAAGTTTAAAGTTTAGTAAAATGGTTGATATTAATTTTTTGAAAAAAATATTTTTTAATAACAAACAAAAGAAATTTTTTTTATATCCTGATAAAAAAAAATCAGAATTTTTTGCAGAACAATTATTTTACTCATTATTTACTCCTAGTAAACAATTGCTTAAAGATGAAATATATTTTGAGGAAAATTATAAAAATTTGCAAAAAATATTAAATGAAATATTTATAGAATTAAATTTATCAAAAAAAGATGCAATAAACTCTTCAATAAGATTTTTTAAAAAAATCCCAAATATATATGATATATTGTTAATAGATGCTAACGAAATATTAGAATCAGACCCAGCTGCAATTTCAATAGAAGAAATTTTTCTTTCTTATCCAGGTTTTTTTGCAACTGCATTATATAGAATAGCACATCAATTATGGAATCAAGAAATTCCTATTATCCCTAGATTAATTACAGAATATGCACATAGTAAAACCGGTGTTGATATACATGCAGCAGCAGTAATAGATGAAGCATTTGCAATTGATCATGGAACTGGCATAGTAATAGGATCAAGTACAAAAATAGGGAAAAAAGTTAGAATATACCAAGGAGTAACTTTAGGTGCTATTAATGTATATAAAGAATTATCTAATGTTAAACGTCATCCAACAATAGAGGATAAAGTAACTATATATGCTGGAGCTACAATTTTAGGAGGTAAAACAGTAATAGGTCATGATAGTATTTTAGGTGGAAATGTTTGGATTACAAGAAGTATACCTCCATTTTCTGTAGTTTATCAAAAAAGTGAAACTAAAATGAGAAATAATAACAATATTTTTCCTGATTCAATAAATTTTATGATATAATGATATAAATATATTAAAAATAAATAAACATAAATATAAATATAAAAAAAAGTAAATATGAAAGTAGATAGTATTTTAGAAACTATTGGAAATACTTCACATGTACGTTTAAGACGATTATATCCAAATCACAAAGTTTGGATGAAATTAGAAAGAAATAATCCAGGTGGAAGTATTAAGGACAGAATTGCATTATCTATGATAGAAGATGCAGAAAAAAAAGGTATTCTTAAGAAAGGTGATATTATAATAGAACCTACTTCCGGAAATACTGGTATTGGGTTATCAATAGTTGCTTCTGTTAAACAATATCGTATAATTTTAGTAATGCCTGAATCAATGAGTATGGAGAGGAAAAAACTATTTTCTATTTTTGGAGCAAAATTTGTTCTTACTCCTAAAGACCAAGGTATGAAAGGTGCAATAAAAAAAGCAGAAGAATTAGTTAATATTATACCAAATTCTTGGATGCCAAAACAGTTTGATAATAAATCAAATCCTTTAATTCATGAAAAAAAAACTGCAAAAGAAATAGTTGAATCTTTTCCTAATGGAATAGATTACTTTATTACTGGAGTAGGAACAGGAGGTCATATAACTGGAATAGGAAAAGTATTGAAAAAAAAATATCCTAATATTAAAATTATTTCTGTAGAACCAGTAGAATCTCCTGTAATATTTGGAGGAAAATCTTCTACACATTCTTTACAAGGATTAGGAGCAGGTTTTATTCCGTCTATTTTAGATGTAAAATTATTGGATGAAACTTGTTTAATATCTAAAGATGAAGCATTTAGTTTTGTTAGAAAAATTGCGAAAAAAGAAGGAATACTTGTTGGGATTTCTACAGGGGCTTCTTTATCTGCAATAGACAAATATTTATCTAAATTTTCTAAAGAATCAATAATATTAACTATAAATTATGATACAGGAGAGAGATATATTTCTGTAGATAATCTATTTTCATGTTAATTATATTGTTTAAAATATAATTACTAAATTACTAATTTTAGGTTATGTAATAGTAAAATAAATATTAATTTAAAAATATATATTTATTAATATAAATATATGTATGTATATGAATATTAATTTATTGAATTAATAAGTATTAAGAATATTTACATATATTTTTATTACTTAATATAAAATAAATAATATAAAAATTAAAATGTATAAAAAAGTAAATAAAATAATCGGAAAAATTTATAAAAATATATTTTTAAATGATTATAATAAAAATATAGAAAATAATTATAGTATTCATCATATAGAAATTTCATTACCATATAATAATAATATTTCATATTCTCCAGGCGATTCTATAGGTATTTTTCCTGAAAATAACGTAAATGAAGTAAATTATATTATTAACGTTCTTATCAAAAAGAATTTGTTAAGTAATGAAAAAAAAGATAAAATTTTTTTCCTTTTGAAAGATGAATTAGATATTTACCGATTATCTAAAGATTTTTTAAAAAAATATTCCAGTTTTTTTGAAAAAAGTCTTCAAATAGATTTTGAAAAAAGTTGGAATTTTATTGAATTGTTAAAAAAAAGTAATTCAATAATTAATTGTAAAGAATTTTCATTGAAAAATTTGATAAAATTAATGAATCCTATAAAACCAAGGTTATATTCTATATCTTCTTCTTCTATAGTTCATGTAAATAAGATACATATTACAGTTTCTTTACATCATTTCCATTCAAATGAAAAAATTAAATATGGACATTGTTCTTATTTTTTATATAAAAGAAAAATAAATGATAAGTTGAGTTTTTTTATACATGAAAATAAATTTTTTGATTTACCAAATAATAATGAGGATATTATTTTAATTTGTTCTGGCACAGGAATAGCTCCTTTCAGATCTTTTTTGTATGAAAGAGAAGCTAAACATTCAACTGGAAAAAATTGGTTATTCTTTGGTTGTAGACATTCTATATCAGATTTTATTTTATACAGAAATGAGATATGTAATTGGAAAAAAATAGGAATTTTAACTAATGTTAATATCACTTTTTCAAGAGATCAAGAAAAAAAGATTTATGTACAAGATGAAATTTGGAAAAATCGTATAGAATTTTACTCATGGATAAAGAATGGATCTTATGTATATATTTGTGGAAAAAAAAATCCTATGAGTATAGATGTTGAAAATACAATAAAAAAAATAATAAGTAAACTTGGAAAAAGTAATCCTTTATCATTTATAAAGAACATGAAAAGAAAAAGAAGATTTTTAAAAGAAGTGTATTAATATAATAAATAATTTTTATGTTTTTTAATTTAATTTTACATTTCATATTTTAATTTTTTTGTCCATCTAGATAAGCTATATTGTACGTAAATATTATTTTTTTTTGCATCTAATAAAATAAATTTTTTGATTATTTTTTTTTATAAATAAATCTTAAAAAAAATTTTTTATATTATAATACGTATAAACATACTCCATTTATTTTCCTAAATTTTATTAAAATTAGTTTTATTATAATAATTCAATAATTAAATTCTTTATTTATATTATCATCAGTTTTTAATTCTTTATTTATATTATCATCAGTTTTTAATTCTTTATTTATATTATCATCAGTTTTTAATTCTTTATTTATATTATCATCAGTTTTTAATTCTTTATTTATATTATCATCAGTTTTTAATTCTTTATTTATATTATCATCAGTTTTTAATTCTTTATTTATATTATCATCAGTTTTTAATTCTTTATTTATATTATCATCAGTTTTTAATTCTTTATTTATATTATCATCAGTTTTTAATTCTTTATTTATATTATCATCAGTTTTTAATTCTTTATTTATATTATCATCAGTTTTTAATTCTTTATTTATATTATCATCAGTTTTTAATTCTTTATTTATATTATCATCAGTTTTTAATTCTTTATTTATATTATCATCAGTTTTTAATTCTTTATTTATATTATCATCAGTTTTTAATTCTTTATTTATATTATCATCAGTTTTTAATTCTTTATTTATATTATCATCAGTTTTTAATTCTTTATTTATATTATCATCAGTTTTTAATTCTTTATTTATATTATCATCAGTTTTTAATTCTTTATTTATATTATCATCAGTTTTTAATTCTTTATTTATATTATCATCAGTTTTTAATTCTTTATTTATATTATCATCAGTTTTTAATTCTTTATTTTTAATTTCTTTTATATAATTATCATCAATTTTTGTTTTTTTTAAACTATTTTTTATACTATAATTACATTTATTTTTATTACAACAGTATTTTATAAAATTTTTTGGTTTTTGAAAATATAGTTTATCATTATATATCAAATTAGTATCTTTATATAAACTATTAATATAATACGCCCATATAGGTAAAGCCATGAATGATCCTTGTCCAAATTTTATATTTTCAAAATGTACAAATCTATCTTCCCATCCTACCCAAATTCCAGTAGTTAAATTTGGGATCATACCTATAAACCATCCATCAGAATTATCATTGGTTGTTCCTGTTTTACCTATTATATCTCCATTAATATTATAATTGTGTAATTTTTTTGCTGTACCATATTCTACTACTCCTCTCATTAAGTCTAACATTATATAGGATACTTCTTTATTAAAAACTTGTATTTCTTTTAGTTTACTGTGTCCTTTAATCAAATTTCCATTTTTATCTTCTATTTTCATTAATAAACTTGGTTTTATATAATAACCGTAATTTGTAAATGTATTAAATGCTCCTGTAATTTCATATAAAGTTAGATCTGCTGATCCTAATGCTATAGAAGGATGTTTTGGAATTATAGATTGTATTCCCATTTTTTTTGCTAGATCAATAACTGGATCAATAGTTATTTTTGAGATTAGACGAGCAGATATAGTGTTTACAGACATTGCCAATCCATCTTTTAAAGTAATAAATCCACCATATTTTCCATTAGAATTTCTGGGGGCCCAATTACCTAATTGAAATCTTTCATTAGATATTTTTGTACAAGGATTGTAATGCAATTTATTAATAGCAGCAGCATATAAAATTGGTTTAAATATAGAGCCAACTTGTCTATGAGTTTTAAAAACATGATCATATTGAAAATGATTAAAATCTACTCCACCTACCCATGCTTTAATATATCCAGTTTTTGGTTCTATAGATAATAATCCAGCTTGGATAATACTTTTTTTATAACGAATAAGATCCCATGGGGATATTATTATCTTTTTGTTTCCATTCCATGTAAATAATTCAACTAATTTTGGTTTTCTAAATATTTCTAAAATTTTTTTTTCTGAAATTCCTTTTCTTTTTAAATTTTTGTAAAGAATAGTTCTATGTATAGATGAAATTATAATTCTGTTTGTCTTTTTTTTAGATATGTTTACAAATGGAGTATTTTTATTTTTTCTTTGTAATTCGTTAAATAAATTTTGTAGATTTACAAGATGTTTTTTAACTGATTTTTCTGCGTGCTTTTGCATTTTTGCATCTATAGAAGTATATATCTTTAGTTCACTCGAATAAAGATTTAATTTTTTTCCAGTTTTTTTTTCATATTCATTTAAATAATCTTGTATTTCCTTTTTTAAAAATTCTCCATAATAAGTTAGTAATTCAAAATCTCTTTTTTGTATTTTAAAATTTAGATTTATTGGTTTTTTCAATTCTATTTTATATTTTTTTCCATTAATAAAATTGTATTTTTTCATTTGATATAAAACTAAATTTCTTTGTTTTTTTGATCTTATAGGATAATTTTTTGGATTGTATAAAGAAGGATTTTCTAACATTCCTACTAAAATAGCACATTCGTTTAAATTTAAGTTAGAAACTTTTTTATTAAAATAAGTATGAGATGCAGATTCTATTCCTTTTGCATTATATAAAAAATCAAATTTGTTGTAGTACATTGTTATAATTTCCTCTTTTGTATAACGTCTTTCTAATTCAATTGCCATAATCCACTCTAATATTTTCTGTCGCATTCTTTGAAATTTATTTCTTGAAGATTGCCCAGTAAAAAGTAATTTAGCTAGTTGTTGAGAAATAGTACTACCTCCTCCTTTTTTTCCAAATGATAAAATTGCTCTAAATAAAGATTTTATATCAATTCCAGAATGTTGTTCAAAACGTATGTCTTCTTTTGCGATAAGTGCTTTAATAAGATCTTTAGGAAGTTGTTTATAAGTGATTATTACTCTATTTTCAGAAAAAAATTTTCCTAATAATATTCCATTAGTATCATATACTTTTGTTCCTGTTTCTAATAATGGATTTTCTATTTCTTTTGGGGTAGGTAATTGACCTAAATATCCATTTGATGCAGCATAAAAAATAGTAAATAAAATTCCTACACATAAGAAAAAGAAAATCCAAAAATAGAAAATAAGTAATAAAAAATTAGTATTTTTCTTTAATTTTTTTTTATTATTCACGTATAAGAATTATTGTAGTGTTAATGTTAAATTATTAAATGAACATATAACATGAGAATATTTTTTATATTAATTTTTCAATTTTAATTATATTATTTACATATATAAATCTAAAGTTAAAAAGTATAAATATTAATAGGTTTTTTAATATGTGTATAGAAATATCAGTCTTTTCATATAAGAAAAAAAAATAAATTTTTCCTTTATTTACTGTAAAATGATTATGTTTTTATACAATAAAAATTATATTTATGTATTATTACATATTTTTATTTTTTAATAATGAATAATAATAAAAATAAAATAGCAATATTTCCTGGATCTTTTGATCCTATAACTATGGGTCATTATGATATTGTTATTAGAGCTTTAAATTTATTTGATAAAATTATTGTAGCTGTTGGAAATAATTTTAAAAAGAATAATATGTTTTCCATTGAAAAAAGAATTAAATGGATATACAAAACCTTTTCAGATTTTTCTGATAAAGTATATATAGATTCATTTAGTGGATTGACAATATCTTTTTGCAAGGAAAAAAAAGCAAATTTTTTATTAAGAGGTATACGTAATCAATTAGATCTTGAATTTGAAAAAGATGTTTTATTCGCAAATTATCATATATTAAATAACAAATATAAAATAGAAACTGTTTTTTTGTTTTCTTCTTTTGAAAGATCTTATATTAGTTCCTGTATAGTAAGAGATATTATAAAAAATGGTGGTGATTACACCATTTTTGTTCCATCTTCTGTAAGAATATAAAATAAAAACATATACTTATATTTTTCCAATCCAATCTAGAATAATTTGTTTTTTTTCCAAATTTGCATCAATTAGTTTTACTTTTATTTTATCACCAATAAAATGAATGTTTTTTTTATTTTTTCCAATCATACTATAATTTTCTGTGTTAAAAGTGTAATTATCTTCTTTTATATTACAAAATCTTATCATTCCTTCAGTTTGAAATAATAATAAATCTATATAAACACTCCAATTAGTAAAACCTGTAATAATCCCATAAAATTTTTTTCCTAAAAATTTTCTTAAAAATTTTACTTGCATAAATTTAATAAATTCTCTTTCTAAATCTATAGCTATACGTTCTTTAAAACTACAGTATTCTGATTGATTTTCATAATAACTTATAGATTTTAATTTACATTTTTTTAAATTTTTTACTTTTAGGTAATAATATAATAAACGATGGGCAATAATATCTGAATATCTTCTTATTGGAGAAGTAAAATGAGTATAATAAATAAAAGATAAACCATAATGTCCAATATTATTTATTGAATATTTAGCTTTGCTCATAGAACGTAGTATTAGATTTTCAATCATATTTTGTTCTGGTTTACCTTTAATTTTAGCCAGTAAATTATTAATAGATTTTTTTATGTTTTTTATGTCTAATAAGTATCCTAATGGTTCTATAATTTTTTTCAATAACAAAATTTTTTCTGTATCAGGAACATCGTGTACTCTGTATATATATAATCTATTAGATTTTTTTTTTTCTAAATTTTTATTAACAAATTCTGATATTTTTTTATTAGTCAACAACATAAATTCTTCTATTAAACGATGAGCATCTTGATTTTTTTCTAAATAAATAGATATTGGATTTTTTTTTCTATCTAAATCAAATCGTATTTCATCTTTCTCTATGTTAATAGATCCATTTTTTAATCTTTTTTCTAAAAGAATATTAGAAAGAATAAATAAAGTATTAATTTCTTCATGAAAATATCCTTTTTTTTCTTCTATAATTTTTTGAACTTCGTTATATGTAAATTTTTTATTTGATCGTATAATAGTTTTTCCTAACCAGCTTTTTAATATATTTCCTTTTTCATTCATATTAAAAATAAAAGAAAAACTTAATTTATCTTTTTTAGGTAATAAAGAACAAAGATCATCGGATAATACTTTTGGTAACATAGGGACTACTTTTCCAATAAAGTAAATAGATGTAGAACGGGAAAATGCTTCTTTATCTAATATTCCATCTTCTTTAATATAATGAGATACATCAGATATATGTATTCCTATTTCCCAAAATCCTGATTTTAGTTTTTTAACCGATAAAGCATCATCGAAATCTTTTGCATTCAAAGGATCTATAGTAAAAGTATTTACATTTCTCATGTCCTTTCTATTTTTTAGATCAATAAATTTTTTAGATAAAATTTCTTTTGCTTCACTTTCAGCTTCTTTTGAAAAATTAAAAGGAATTTTATATTTTTCTAATAAAGAAAAAAATTCAGAATCATATTCTCCAAAAGGACCAAATGTTTTTATAATTTTTCCTAAAGGATTTTTTAATTTTTTTGGCCAAGAAATAATCTTTACTAATACTTTATCATTTTCTTTATAGTTTTTTAATTGTTTAATTGAAATAATAATTTCCAAATATATTTTTCCACTATTTACTATAACTGTTCCATATTTTTGGAATTTGCAAAAGTATAGAATTCCAATAAATTTTGTATTCTTCCTTTTAACTATTTTTATAACTTCTCCATGTATTTTAAACTTTTTATTTTTTTTACATAACTTAATTTTTACTAAATCACCATCTAAGGATCTATTAATTTTGTTTTTTGGAACAAAAATATCTTTTTTAAAATTCTCTATATTTACAAATGCATAACCTTGATTAGTTATACTAATAACTCCAATGAATGATTCTTTATTTCTTTTTTTTTCTTTTTTTTTTAATTTCATAATTAAAAAAAGTGTGTATATGGAAGTATTTTTTTATACAATCTACAAGATTTTATTATAAAAAATAATTTTCCTTATAGATTAAGGATATTACTTATAAAATTGGATATTATTTGTTATATTTGCGATGTTCCGTTTTTTCTACTGAAATAAAAATCTCATCTAAAATGACAGGTAAAAGAATATTATATATTTCTTCAGATTTATTTCCTTTTTCTTCAGATAATACAATATCTTTATCTGTTTTGAAAGCTACTAAGTTTATGCAATCTAAAAGAAATGATGTTAGAATATTTATGCCTCGTTTTGGTATAATAAATGAAAGAAGACATCAATTACATGAAGTTATTCGTTTATCTGGTATGAATTTAGTAATAAATGATATTGATCAACCTTTATTGATAAAGGTTGCATCTATTCCTGATGCTAAATTGCAAGTATATTTTATAGATAATGAAGAATATTTCAAAAGAAAAGCTATAGATAAAGATGAAAATGGAAATTTTTTTAAAGATAATGATGAAAGAGCTATTTTTTTTACAAAGGGGGTTTTAGAAACAGTAAAGAAACTAAATTGGAAACCTGATATTATTCATATATATGGATGGATAACATTGTTAATTCCTTTATATGTAAAAATTTATTATAAAAATGATCCTATATATAAAAATACTAGAATAGTATCGTCTATTTATAATAATTCATTTAATTTAAATAAAGAAATAATAAAAAAAATAAAATTTGATGGGATAAAGTCTAAACAATTAAAATTTCTGGAAAATCCAAATTACTTGAATATTGTGAAATTGTGTTTGTATTTTTCAGATGCTATAATAAAAGGTGATACTTTTTTTCCAGAAGAAATAGAAACTTTTATAAAGTTAAATAAATTACTTGTGTTAAAATACTATCCAGTAGAAGAAATAGAAACTGTTTATCAAAAATTTTATAAAGAAACAATTTTAGAAAGAATTGATTAAATAATATATAAATTCTAATTTTCTAGGTTAGAATGTGTGGTATAATTGGTTATATTGGTTATAAAGAAGCATATCCATTTCTTGTTAACGGTTTAAAAAAATTGGAATATAGAGGATATGATAGTTCTGGAATTGCTGTTTTTTGTGAAAACAAATATAGCATATGCAAAACAAAAGGAAGTGTATCTGAATTAGAAAAAAAGATTTTTTTGTCTAATACAAATATGAAAGGGACTGTTGGTATAGGACATACAAGATGGGCTACACATGGAATTCCAGATGACATTAATGCTCATCCTCATGTATCTAATTCTAATGAACTTATTATGATTCATAATGGAATTATAGAGAATTATCATGCAATAAAAATTATTTTATTAGAGAATGGATTTACTTTTAAAAGTGAAACTGATACAGAAGTACTTGTAAACTTGATTGAATATATAAAAAAAGAAAATAAATTTTCTTTAGAAAAAGCTGTTCGTATTTCTTTAAATGAAATAATTGGTGCATATTCTATTGCTATAATAGATAAGTATAATCCAGAAACTATTATAGTAGCAAAATTGGGAAGTCCTATTGCGTTAGGAATAAATGAAAAAGAATTTTTTATATCGTCTGATCCTATTCCTTTTATAAATTATACAAAAAATGTCCTTTATTTAAAGGATGGAGAAATGGCTATAATTAAAAAAAATAAAAAATTAGACTTAAGAAAAATTATTGACAATCACAAACTAAATCCAATTATAGAAAAGTTAAAAATTAATCTTAAAGAAATAGAAAAAGGAAAATATAAATATTTTATGTTGAAGGAAATATATGAACAACCTAAATCTATTTTAAACACTCTTAGAGGAAGATTATTAATACAAAATAAAAAAAAAGAAATTATTATTTCTATTGATGGAATTGATTCTAATAAAAATGTATTTATAAATGCTAAATGTATTACTATAATAGCATGTGGATCTTCTTGGCATGCTAGTTTGATTGGAGAATATTTATTAGAAAAATTTACTCGTATTCCTGTAGAAGTAGAATATGCTTCAGAATTTAGATATAGAAATCCTATAATAGATAAAAAAGATATAATTATTGTAATCTCACAGTCTGGAGAAACTGCAGATACTTTGTCAGCTTTAAAACTTGCAAAAGAAAAAGGAGCTTTTGTTTTTGGTATTTGTAATGTAGTAGGGTCATCTATTGCAAGAAATGTTAATGCTGGAGTATATACTCATGCTGGACCTGAAATAGGTGTAGCTTCTACAAAATCATTTACAGCACAAATTACAGTTCTAATTTTATTAGCATTAAAAATTGGAAAGTATAAGTCTGTAATTGATAAAACTTTATATAAAAATTTATGCAGAGAATTAATATGTATTCCTAAAAAAATTTACAATACTTTAAAAATAGATAAACACATAAAAAAAATATCTCATATATATTACAAGGTAAATAACTTTCTTTATTTAGGAAGAGGTATAAATTTTCCTGTAGCATTAGAAGGGTCTTTAAAATTGAAAGAAATATCTTATATTCACGCAGAAGGATATCCAGCTGCAGAAATGAAACATGGGCCTATTGCTTTAGTAGATGAAAAAACACCTATTGTTATTATTGCAATAAAAGATAGATATTACGAAAAAATAATTGCAAACATACAAGAAATTAAAGCAAGAAAAGGAAAAATTATAGCAATAATAAATGAAGAAGATATACAAATAAGGATGTTAGTTGATCATGTTATAAAAATTCCAAAAATTTCAGAAGAATTAAGTCCATTAATAACAATTATTCCTTTACAATTATTAGCTTATCAAATAGCTGATATATGTGGAAAAAATGTTGATAAACCAAGAAACCTTGCTAAATCTGTTACTGTAGAATAAATAATATTTTTATTATTTTACTTTACTTTATTTTTTTTTATTATTGAATTATATTTTTTTATGTATTCCTCTAAAGCCATAGACATAGAAGGGAATTCTGGTGTAGGAACTTTAATATCAATTTTTAATCCAGCTTGAGCAGCAGCATCTAAAGTATTTTTTCCAAAAGTTGCTATTTTAATGTTATTTTGATTGAAATTAGGAAAATTTTCAAATAATGATTTTATTTCTGCAGGATTAAAAAAAACCAAAATATCATAATTTACATGTTTTAAATCAGATAAATCGCTTGAAGTTGTTTTATATAAAATTGCTCTTTTCCAAAAAACATTAGATTTATTTAGCATATTTGGAATTTCTGGTTTTAAAATATCTGAAGAAGGTAAAAGAAATTTTTCTTTATAATATTTTTTAATATATGGAATAATATCTTTAAAGGAGCTATTTCCTATATGAATTTTTCTTTTTCTGTATACAATATATTTCTGTAAATAATATGCAATAGCTTTTGTTTGACAAACATATCTCATAGTAATTGGAACTTTGAATCTCATAGATTCAGATAATCTAAAATAATTATCTACAGATCTTTTACTTATGAAAAGAACAACAGTAAAATCAGAAAAATCTATTTTTTGTTTTCTAACATCGTTAGATGAGGCTCCTATTATCTCTATGAAAGATCTGAAGTATATATTCACATTTTTATTTTTACTAAGCTCTAAATATGGTGAATTTGACCCACCAGTAAGAGGTTGTGAAATAAGTATGTTATTTATCCTCATATTTTTTTAGAAAAAATCTTTGTTAATGTTAAAACAAATATAAATATATTATTTATATTATAGAAGGCACAGAGCGGAATTGAACCGCTATAAAAGGTTTTGCAGACCTTTGCCTAACCATTCGGCCACCGTGCCAAAATTTATTCTTCTAGTACAACACAAACTTCTTCTATTATTCCTTTTAATGGAGGATTTTTTTTGCAAATTTTTATTTTTGCATATTTCAGTTTTTTGAAAATTTTTAATTTAGTAATTATCCTTTTTGCTAAATGTTCCATTAATTTAGACCTTATTTTCATTTCTTCTTTTACAATACTATATAAATGCACATAATCTATAGTTGAAGATAATTCATCATTAATATATGCATTGGAAAAATCAACTTCTATTTCTAGATTTATTAAATAATTATTACCAATAAATTTTTCTTCTGGAATACATCCATGATGTCCAAATAATTTGATTTTATTCAAAATTATTTTTCCCATTATAATTTATTTACTTTATATTATTTATGTAATTTTTTTCGACTTTTTTCCAATTAATAATTTTCCAAAATGATGAAATGTAATCTATTCTTCTATTTTGATATTTAAGATAATACGCATGTTCCCAAACATCTAATCCTAATATTGGAATTCCTTCACATCCCATACCATACATAAGTGGATTATCTTGATTTGCTGTAGAACAAATAGTTAGTTTTTTATTTTTTACACATAACCATGTCCATCCGGAACCGAAACAATTCATAGCTAAATTTGTAAATTTTTCTTTAAAAGAATTAAAAGATTTAAAATCTCTTTCTAAAATATTAGAAAAATTTATACTTGGATTTTCAAATTTTTCATTAGGTATTAATATTTCCCAAAATATATTATGATTGTAATATCCTCCACTATTATTTCGTATACCTGGAACTTCTATATGAGCTCTTCTAAGAATTTCTTCAATAGATAAATTAATCATGTCTGTTCCAGAAATAAATTTATTTAAATTTTCTGTATAAGTAGCATGATGTTTTGTATAATGAATTTCCATCGTTTTCTTATCTATAAAAGGTTCTAAATCTTCATAAGAATATGGTAGTTTAGGTATTTTAAATGACATAATTTTTTTATTTTTTTTTAGAAGAAACAAATATAATTAAAAAAAAAATAAATATAATTAAAAACTTGTTATATATATAAGGATTTTATTCCAGGAAGAACTTTATTTTTTAATATTTCTAACATTGAGCCACCTCCTGTAGATAAATAACTAACTTTTTTTTCACATTTTTCCATTTTTAATGCAGCAATGGAATCTCCTCCTCCTACTAAAGAGTAGGCTCCGTTTTTTGTTATTTCTGATATTTTTTTTGCTATTTTTTTTGTTCCTATAGAGAAATTTGAAAATTCAAAAACTCCTAATGGCCCATTCCATAAAATTGTTTTTGATTTTTCAATAATGTTACAAAAATATTTTATTGATTTTGGACCTATATCTAAACCTATCCATCCATTTGGAATTGAGTGTATAGGAACAATTTTAGTATTTTTATTATTGTCAAATGTTTTTGATATAACAACATCTTTTGGAAACAATAGAATATTATTTTTATTTTTTTTATTTAGTTCTGATAGAATTTCTTCTAATGTATTTTCAATAATACTATATTTTTCAGTAAGAGAATTTCCTATTTTTCCCCCATATTTTTTTTTAATAAAAGGATATGCCATCCCACCTCCTATTAAAATAAAATTAGAAAAATCAATTAAACTTTTAATAATATTTAATTTTGAAGATACTTTTGAACCTCCTAATATAACTGTAATAGGTTTTTTATGTTGTCCTGAAAAAAACTTTTTAAAATTTTCTATTTCTTTTTTCATAAGAAAACCCATGCATTTTTTTTCCAAAAAAAATTTTGGTGTTGTTATTATTGAACTATGATTCCTATGAGCTACACTAAAAGCATCATTAACGTAAATATCTCCATTTTTTGATAATTCTTGTCCAAAATTGTAGTTTTCTTCCTCTTCTTCTTTATAAAAACGCAAATTTTCTAATAATAAAATATCTCCACTTTTTAATTTTTTAATTTTATTTATTACGTTATTTCCTATACAATCATCACAAAATTTTACTGGAATACCAAACTTTTTTGTCAAAAAAGGAACTAAAAATTTTAAAGATAGATTTTTTAATCGTTTACCTTTTGGTCTTCCAAAATGAGAAATAAGAACAACTTTTCCTTTTTCGCAAATTATTTTTTGTATAGTAGGAATACTATACTGTATTCTTGTATCATCTATTATTTCATAATTATTGTTTATAGGAACATTATAATCAACTCTTATTAAAGCAATTTTATTTTCAAAATTAAAATTATTAATGTTTTTAATTATCATAAAATAAGTTTTTTAATATATTTTATATGCTATTTATATGTTTATGTTAGAGTTAGATATACTATATTAAAATTATTATTATTTAAATAATAATTAATAATAATAATAATGTTGTATATTATATTTATATTATATTTATATAATATATTTAGTTTTAATTAAATATATTTATATTTTTTTTATATTATTTTTTTTTATTTTTATTATTTTATTATTATTATATTATTACATGTTATTATTATTACATGTATACAGTGTATACGTATACATATATACATATACATGTTAATTTAATATTAATATAATACATGTTAATTTTTTTTATGCAAAAAATATGATAGCAATAGGTTCTGATCATACTGGAGTTTATTACAAATATTTGATAATAGGTTTTTTAAAAAAAAAAGGATATAAAATAAAAGACTTTGGTTGTTATAGTTACGAAAAAAAAGTAGATTATCCAGATTTTATTCATCCTACAGTAAATTTTGTTGAAAAAGGAATTGCTAATTATGGAATTATTTTGTGTGGAAGTGGAAATGGTGCTGCAATTATAGCTAATAAATATAGTAAAATTCGTGCCGCACTTGTATGGAATAAAGAAATATCTTTTTTAGCTAAAAAACATAATAATGCTAATGTTATAAGTTTACCTGCACGATTCATAATTAGTAATGAATTATTAGACATTGTAGATATTTTTATTAATACAAATTTCGAAGGAGGAAGACATATTATAAGAATAGAAAAAATGTTTAAAAAATTAAATTAATAATACAAATATATGATTAAAAATCCTCAGTAGCTCAGCTGGTTAGAGCATCTGACTGTTAATCAGGGTGTCGCTGGTTCGAATCCAGCCTGAGGAGTTTTTTTTTATAAAATATAAATATAAAAATGTAATTAAACTAAAGCTAGGTTAAGTTAGATATAGTACAATTTTAGTTAAATTGTATAATTTTAACTTGTTTAACTACATGCTTGTTTAAGTCCATAAATACATAAACTTAAATTATTATAAAATATATTAATATATTAATATTAAATTAAATTTAAATCTTTAATTTGAATATTTATTGAATACTTTGTTTAACTTAAATAAAAGATTCAATTAATTTAACAATTTTCATTTTCGTTTTTAATATATCATCGTTTAATAGTACTGAATCAAATAAATGAGAAAAATTATTTTCCTGTTTTGCTTTTTTCAAACGAATATCTATATTATATGAGTTTTCGTATTTTCTTTTAAATAGTCTATTTTTTAGAATATTAATAGATTTAACCATTATAAATATAGATAATGAATTATTTGGATATTGTTTTTTTATATTCAAACTTCCTTTTACATCAACATCAAATAAAATTATTTTTTTTTTATTCCAAATCCTGTATATTTCACTTTTTAATGTTCCGTAAAATTGTTGTTTATAAACTTCTTCCCATTCTATAAACTGGTATGTTTTTATTTTTGAAAAAAAAGTTTTTATGGAAATAAAGTAATAATCTTTTCCGTGTTTTTCATAATTTCGTTTTTTACGTGTAGTACATGATATAGAAAGTTCTAAATCTGGTATTTTTGAAAGTAAAAAATGTGAAATAGTAGTTTTTCCTGAACCAGATGGTCCTGATATAATGATAATTTTTTCTTTTTTCATTATAAATTAATTTGCTAAATTTGATTTTTTTTGTAACTAAATAAGTTAAATTTTTATATATAATAATTATGATATTAGGAATTGTAGGAGCTACTGGATTGGTAGGTAGAATTATATTGAAAATTTTAGAAGAAAAAAAATTTCCGATTAAAAAATTATATATTTCTGCTTCTGATAGATCTGTGGGAAAAAAATTATTATTTAATAATAAAAATCACACAATAATTAAAATACATGACTTATTTTTAAAAAAACCAAATTTAGTTTTGTTTTCAGCTGGTAGTGCTATTTCAAAAAAATGGGCATTAAAATTTTCTAATATAGGATCTATTATTATAGATAATTCTTCTGCATGGAGAATGGATCATGATAAAAAATTAATTGTTCCAGAAATAAATGCTCATTTATTGAATAAAAATGATAGAATTATAGCAAATCCAAACTGTTCTACTATACAATTAGTTATGGTTTTATTTCCTTTACATATAAAATATAATATAAAAAGAGTAATAATATCTACTTACCAGTCTGTAACAGGAACTGGTAGAAAAGCTTTAGACCAATTAGAAAATGAAAAAAAAGGAAATTTGAATTATAAAAAAGTATATCCATATCCTATTTACAATAATGTTTTACCTCATTGTGATGAATTTTCAGAAAATGGATATACTATAGAAGAAATAAAATTAATGCAAGAAACAAAGAAAATAATGAATGATAAAAAAATTTCTGTAACTGCTACATCGGTAAGAGTTCCTGTAACTGGTGGTCATTCTGAAAGTGTTAACATAACGTTTAAAGATAATCCAAATATAAATGTAATTCGTAAAATTTTATTTGAATCAGAAGGGATTATACTTTTTGATGATCCATATAGAAATATTTATCCAATGCCTTTATATGCACAAGGTAAAGATGAGGTTTTTGTTGGAAGAATTCGTAAAGATTTACATTTTCCAAATTCTATTAATCTTTGGATAGTATCAGATAATTTACGAAAAGGTGCAGCTACTAATGCAGTTCAAATAGCAGAATACTTAATAAGTAAAAATTACATTTAATTTTTTTCTAAATCTTTTTCAATGATAATAGTATATTCTCCTAATATTTTATTTAAATTTTTATAGTATAGTAAAATATTTTCTATTTTTCCTCTTAATATTTTTTGAAATATTTTTGTCATTTCTTTACATAAAACAACATTTCTATTTATCCCAAAAAAAATTTTAATATTGTTTAATGTTTTTAATAATCTATGTGGAGACTCATATAGAACTATTGTTCTGTTTTCTTTAGATAAATTTTTTAATTTTTTTTTATTTTTTTTTTTAGGTAAAAATCCAATAAAAGTGAATTCATCAATAGGAATTCCTGAATTTACTAGTGCAGGTATTAATGCAGTAGCACCAGGTAAACATTCTACATCTACAAAATGTTGTATACAAGTTCTAATTATCATATATCCTGGATCAGATATACCAGGAGTTCCGGCATTAGATATTAATGCAAATTTTTTTCCTTTTTTCATTTCATTTATAATACTAGGAGTTAGTTTATGTTCATTATAAATATTATATTTTTTAACTGGAGTTTTTATATTATATAAATTTAAAAGTTTTCTAGATGTTTGATAATTTTCTACTAATATTATATTCACTTCTTTTAAGATACGTAATCCTCTAAATGTGAAATCTTCCATATTTCCTATAGGAGTAGGTACAATGTATAACATTTGTAATAAATTTTAATAATAATCCTATTTTTTTAGGTAAAAATTTATAACTTTTATTAAAATGTCTATAACATTATAGTAAATTTTTTTCTCCATTTTTTAATATAACATGATAATTCATATAAAAAAACATTAAAAAATACAGTATAAAATACAATATTAAAAGTAAAAAATATGAATGTTCATGAAATAAGTAGTAATGAGAGGTAAGAAATACATATTCAGAAGTCCTATAGTATCTGGAGATATTATATTTAAATATGATTTAAACGGATTTTTAAGAGAGGTAGTTTTCCCAGATAAATTATCTTTATCACATTATATATGGATTGGAAAATACTTGCCTTATAATGAATCTATTATAAATAAAATGAAAAATTCAAAATCATCTTTTTCTATAGAAGAAATTCCTACTGATTTATCTTTTAATAGATTTTGGAAAGATTATAAATATAAAGTAGGTAAAAAAAAAATGGCTGAAAATATATGGAATAATATGAATTTATCTGATAGAGTAAAAGCTTTATCTTATATACCAAAATACTTAGATCACGTTAGAAGAACTGGACATGATCAAGCTTATCCAACAACTTATTTGAATCAAAGATATTTTGATGGTTAAAATATTTTATTTTATTTACTTTTTTTATAATTATTAATTATTTTAATTGCTTCTTGTAAACCAATTGAATAATTAAAAAATATTTTTTCATCAATTGGAATGAATTTTTTATCATATTTTATAAATATGTTGTATTTGTTTATGTTTAAAAAAATTTCTTTTTCTTTAAAAAAACCTAACGATTTTGGAAGTTCAATTATTTTTAATGCTTTTTGTAAAGTAATTCTATTTAATTTTTGTTTATTTAATAATGGAATAAATTTTGGTTTAACTTCGTCCCCAAACTCACCTATTTGCAATACAGGACCAAATTTCGCTATTTTTGCAAAAATTTTTTTTTTAGATTTAATATCTATACCAATAAAATGTTCTTTATGAATTTTTTTTGTATGTTTTTTTACATACTTTATTTTTTCATAAAATTTTTTATAAAATTCATTAATGATATCAATCCAATTAATTTCTCCTTTAGCTATATCATCAAAACTTTTTTCTAGATTTGCAGTAAAATTAAAATTTACAATTTCCTGAAAATTTTTTTTTAAAAAATCAGTAGTTATTACTCCAATTTCCGTAGGTACAAATCTATTTTTTTCTGTTCTTACTATATTTTCTATTTTTTTATTGATAGTATCATCTTTTAATGTTAATATTATTCTTTTTTCTGTTTGTTTTATAGCCTTTTGATTAATAACATAATTTCTTTTTTGAATAGTATATATAATAGGAACATAAGTAGATGGACGGCCAATTCCTAAAGATTCTAAATTTTTTACTAATGAAGCTTCATTATACCTATAAGGATGTTTTTTAAATATTTGTTTTGCAATAATTTGTTCATTTTTTAATAAAGTACCTTCTTTTATTTTTAATGAATTATATTCTTCATTTTCTTTTAATTTTTCGTTTGAAATTTTTATAAAACCATCAAATAATATATATTTTTTAGTGTGTATAAAAATATCTTTTGATGAAGAAGATTCTATATAAAAATTTAATATTTCAAATATTGCGTCAGACATTTGACTCATAATAGTTCGTTCCCAAATTATTTTATAAAGTTTTTTTTCTGAAATACTTAAAAATTGTAAATAATTTTCATCATATTTAATTTTAGTAGGACGAATTGCTTCATGAGCTTCTTGAGAAAATTTTTTAGAAGGATATGTATTTCTTATTGATAAGTATTTTTGTCCATAACAACTAATTATATATTTTTCTATATTTTGTATTATAAAATTTGATAATTTTGTACTATCAGTACGTATATATGTTATGAAACCTTTTTCATATAACTTTTGAGATAAAAACATAGTTTTTGCTACAGAAAAATATAATTTATTACAAGCATACTGTTGTAAAGATGATGTAGTAAAGGGTCTATGTGGTGATTTTTTTTGGTTAGATTTTATAATTTTTTTTACTATAAAATTATTTTTATCTTTTATACATGAAAAAAAAAGTTCTTTTAACTTGTTTTCATTTGTAATTTCTTTGTAAAGTCTAGCATGTAATTTTTTTTGTTTGTTAAAAAAATATCCATCAACTTGATAATATGAAGATGGTATAAAATTTTTAATTTTTTCTTCTTGTTCTACTATTAATCTAACTGCAGCTGATTGTACTCTTCCTGCTGAAAGTCCATTATTTATTTTTTTCCATAATATAGGAGATAATTGAAATCCTACTAATCTATCTAATATTCTTCTTGTTTGCTGCGCATAAACTAAATTTTTATTTATTTTTCTAGGATTATTAATTGCATTAATAATTGCTTTTTTTGTAATTTCATGAAAAACAATTCTTTTATATTTATTTTTAGGAATATTAAAAAAAGTACATATTTGATATGCAATTGCTTCTCCTTCTCTATCTTCATCAGATGCTAACCATATAGTATTATAACTATCTATTAATGATTTAAGATTTTTTACTATTTTTTTTTTATTATATGGAATTACGTAATCAGGTTTAAAGTTATTTTTAATTTGAATCCCTATTTTTTTTTCTGGCAAATCAATTATATGTCCATAACTTGATACAACATTATATTCATCTCCAAGAAATTTTTGTATAGTATTAGCTTTTACAGGAGATTCTACAATTACTAAATTTTTTTTCATATAAACTATTTTATTGATTCCTTTCAATAATAAAATTTACCATTGTTTTTAATGCATTTTTTGTTTTTCCTTCTGGATATAATTCTAATATTTTTAGTGCGTAATTTCTAAATTTTTTCATTTTTTTAATAGCATATTCTAATCCTCCGTATTCTTTAACATAATTTATTATTTTATTTCTTTTTTTATAATCATAATTTTTTATTGCATTTAATATCCATTCTTGATCTTTTTTTGATGCATTTCTAATAGTATATATTAGAGGCAGAGTAATTTTATTGTCTTTAATATCCAGACCTATTGGTTTACCAGTAAAATTATTTTCGTATTTATAATCAAATAAGTCATCTTTAATTTGAAAAGCTATTCCAATAAAAATTCCAAACTTTTTCATTTTTAATATATTTTCTTCATTTGCACTTACTGAAAGAGCTCCACATTCACAAGAAGTAGCAATTAGACTAGCTGTTTTTTTATAAATTATTTTGTTATAAGTTTTTTCGGTAATGTTAAATTTTTTTGATTTTTCTATTTGCAATAATTCTCCTTCACTCATATTTTTTACAGTGTTGCAAATAATTTTTAAAATATCTGTATAATTATTATTTGTAGCTAATAAAAGACTTTTAGATAATAAATAATCACCAATTAAAACTGCTATCTTATTTTTCCATATGGCATTAACAGAAAATGATCCTCTTCTAAAATTACTATTATCTACAACGTCATCATGAACAAGTGTAGCTGTATGTATTAATTCTATTAAACATGCTGTATGATATGTTTTTTTTTGAATTTTACCTAACATTTTAGCAATCAAAAAAACGAACATAGGTCTTATAAGTTTACCTTTTCTATTTGTGATATAATGATTAATTTGATTTATAAGTGTAACATTACTACTTTTAATTATACTAATGAATTGTTTTTCGAATTCTTTTATTTCTTTTTTTATTGAAATTTTTATTTTATCCAAAATTAATTTCATCGTAAATAATTATGAAATTTTTGATAAATTTTATATTTTTTTTATAAAAAAATCAGAATTTTCTTTTTACAGGATATTATATATTTATATAATTAACATAGCATCTCCATATGAATAAAATTTGTATTTTTTTTGTATACCTATTTTATAGGCTTTCATAATTAAACTAAATCCAGAAAACGCTGCTGTCATCATTAGTAATGTAGATTTTGGCATATGAAAATTTGTAATCATGGAATTAGCTATGCTAAAATTATAAGGAGGAAAAATAAATTTATTTGTCCATCCTATAAAAGGATTTAAATTTTTAGTAGAAGATACTGAACTTTCTATTGCTCTCATAGAAGAGGTCCCAACTGCACAAATTTTTTTTTTATTTTTTATAGCTTCATTTATAAATTTACATGAGTTTTCGCTTATAAAACACTTTTCAGAATCCATTTTGTGTTTTGATATATCTTCTACTTCTACTGGTAGGAATCCACCTAATCCTAAATGTAAAGTAATTTCTATTAGGTGAATTCCCTTTATTTCTAATTTTTTTAATAAATGTTTGGAAAAATGTAAACCTGCAGTAGGAGCAGCTACAGATCCTTCTATTTTTGCATAAACAGTTTGATAACGTTCTTTATCAATATTTTCTGGATTTCTATCAATATACTTAGGTAAAGGTGTTTTTCCTAATTCTTTTATCTTTTTTATTAGATTTTTATGGGGTCCTTCAAAATTAAGTTGAAGGATCCTTCCTCTAGATGTTGTATTATCTATAACTTCTCCTGTTAACCCATATCCAAAATTTAGTTTATTTCCTACTCTAACTTTTCTAGCTGGATCTACTAAAACATCCCAAGTCCTGTCTTCAGAATCTAATTCTCTAAGTAGAAATACTTCTATTTTTGCGTCTGTTTTTTCTTTATTACCAAATATTCTTGCTGGAAAAACTTTTGTATTATTTAATATTAAAATATCTCCTTCTTCAAAATATTTATGTAAATCTTTAAAACGTTTATGTTCAATATTTTTATTATTTCTGTGAATAACCATTAATCTAGATTCATCTCTTTCTTTAGAAGGAAATTTTGCAATAAGATCTGTTGGAGATTCAAAGTCAAAATCTGAGGTCCTCATATTCATATGAAATTGTATTAATAATATTATTAACTTTGATAAATTTTTTTGTAAAAATATGTGATTTTTTTCTAGTTATAAAAAAATATGTATATATTTATAAAAAATGTGTATATTCACATTTTTATTGTTCTTTTCATATTAAGCATATAAAAGCTTCTATACCTGATTATTAAGGATCTTTTAATAACAATTTGTGTATTTGATAATTTTTTTACAACGGAGAGTTTGATCCTGGCTCAGGATGAACGCTAGCGGCGGGCCTAACACATGCAAGTCGAGGGGCAACATAAAGTCTTTATTTTTAATATTGATTTTGATGGCGACCGGCGGACGGGTGAGTAACATGTACGTAACCTACCTTTTGCAAGAAAATAGCCTGAGGAAACTTGGATTAATGTTCTATAATATAAAAATATCATATGATATTTTTATTAAAGCAGAAATGTGGCAAAAGATGGGCGTGCACCCGATTAGTTAGTTGGTAGGGTAAGAGCTTACCAAGACAATGATCGGTAGGGGACCTGAGAGGGTGATCCCCCACACTGGTACTGAGATACGGACCAGACTCCTACGGGAGGCAGCAGTGAGGAATATTGGTCAATGGAGGAAACTCTGAACCAGCCACGCCGCGTGCAGGAAGAATGCCTTATGGGTTGTAAACTGCTTTTGTTTAGGAATAAAGATTCTTACGAGATAGGAATTTTGAAGGTACTATACGAATAAGTGTCGGCAAACTCCGTGCCAGCAGCCGCGGTAATACGGAGGACACAAGCGTTATCCGGTTTTATTGGGTTTAAAGGGTATGTAGGCGGTATGTTAAGTCAGTAGTGAAATGTTGCAGCTTAACTGTTAAAAGTGCTATTGAAACTGATATACTTGAGTGAGATTGAAGTAGCTGGAATGTGTGGTGTAGCGGTGAAATGCATAGATATCACACAGAACACCAATCGCGAAAGCAAGTTACTAAATCTATACTGACGCTGAGGTACGAAAGCGTGGGGAGCAAACAGGATTAGATACCCTGGTAGTCCACGCCGTAAACTATGATCACTAGTTGTTGGATTTTTTTTTCAGTGACTAAGCGAAAGTGATAAGTGATCCACCTGGGGAGTACGGTCGCAAGGCTGAAACTCAAAGGAATTGACGGGGGCCCGCACAAGCGGTGGAGCATGTGGTTTAATTCGATGATACGCGAGGAACCTTACCAAGGTTTAAATGTACTACGAATAAATTAGAAATAGTTTAGTCTTCGGACGGAGTACAAGATGCTGCATGGTTGTCGTCAGCTCGTGCCGTGAGGTGTTGGGTTAAGTCCCTCAACGAGCGCAACCCCTATTGTTAGTTGCCATCGAGTAAAGTCGGGGACTCTAGCAAGACTGCCGACGTAAGTCGAGAGGAAGGTGGGGACGACGTCAAATCATCACGGCTCTTATATCTTGGGCGACACACGTGCTACAATGGTCGGTACAAAGGGTTGCAACTGGGTGATCAGTAGCTAATCTCTAAAAACCGATCTCAGTTCGGATTGGAGTCTGCAACTCGACTCTATGAAGTTGGAATCGCTAGTAATCGCATATCAGCCATGATGCGGTGAATATGTTCCCGGGCCTTGTACACACCGCCCGTCAAGCCATGGAAGTCGGGGGGACCTAAAATTGGTGACCATAAAAGGAGCTAACTAAGGTAAAATCGATAACTGGGGCTAAGTCGTAACAAGGTAGCCGTACCGGAAGGTGCGGCTGGAACATCTCTTTTTTTAGAGTTTATTAAAGAAAATTATTTAATTAGGGATTAGAAGCTTTTTTTTTAATTTTACGTTTATTGATAATTGATACTGATATTTGATATTTGGTGGAGATTGATTGCTCAATCAGTCTCGTAGCTCAGATGGTTAGAGCGCTACACTGATAATGTAGAGGGCCGCGGTTCAACTCCGCGCGGGACTATTTGGTTGGGGAATTAGCTCAGACAGGTAGAGCGCCTGTTTTGCACGCAGGAGGTCATCGGTTCGATTCCGATATTCTCCATTTATTCTCCATATTTTGATTTAATAACAAGTTCTTTGACATAAGAGAAATGATACAAAAAGCTAATTAAGGGCGTATGGGGGATGCCTTGGCTCTGAGAGGCGAAGAAGGACGTGATAAGCTGCGATAAGCTGCGGGGATTGGCACATACAAATTAATCCGCAGATTTCCGAATGGGGTAACCTATCATATTTAATAATGTGATATTACTTTTTTTTAAAAAGTAATGCAAACCTAGAGAACTGAAACATCTAAGTATCTAGAGGAAGAGAAAACAACAGTGATTTCGTTAGTAGTGGCGAGCGAAAACGAAACAGCCCAAACCATTATAGTTTTTGGCTATAATGGGGTAGTAGGTCTACAACAATGGACTATTATTTTGTAACAGAATGATTTGGAATAATCAATCATAGAAGGTGAAATTCCTGTATGTGAAACAAAATAATTACCTAAGTAGTAACCTGATTAGGACGGGACACGTGAAATCTTGTCTGAATCTACCGGGACCATCCGGTAAGGCTAAATACTCCTCAGAGACCGATAGTGAACTAGTACCGTGAGGGAAAGGTGAAAAGTACTTCGAATAGAAGGGTGAAATAGATCCTGAAACCATACGCTTACAAACTGACGGAGCTTTTTATTAAGGTGACGTCGTGCCTTTTGCATAATGAACCTACGAGTTAATTTCTTCGGCAAGGTTAAGTAGTTTAGCTATGAAGCCGTAGCGAAAGCGAGTCTTAATAGGGCGATTAAGTCGGAGGTATTAGACGCGAAACCGAGTGATCTATCCATGAGCAGGTTGAAGCTGTGGTAACACATAGTGGAGGACCGAACCGGTAGACGTTGAAAAGTCTTCGGATGACTTGTGGATAGGGGTGAAAGGCCAATCAAACTCGGAAATAGCTCGTTCTCCCCGAAATGCATTTAGGTGCAGCATCGTGTTAAGTAATACAGAGGTAGAGCTACTGATTGGATGAAGGGGTTTCATCACCTACTGATTCCTGACAAACTCCGAATGCTGTTATTATGTTTCACGATAGTGAGGGCGTGGGTGCTAAGGTCCATGTCCAAGAGGGAAACAACCCAGACCATCAGTTAAGGCCCCAAAGTATATATTAAGTTGATATAACGGAGTTTAATCACTTAAAC